>WFUK01000308.1 GCA_015485015.1 Paracoccaceae bacterium
CCGGTCACATTCTATGTGGATCCCGGCATTGTGAACGATATCGAAGCCAAGCGGGTGCATTCGATCACCTTATCTTATACGTTTTACGAAACAGATCTTCCGGTTGAAGAAGCTTCACTGGAAATAAATAACGAAAATACGCAGGTAAACTAGCGTAATAGCAGAGGGACACGCCACATGGCACATGAAAAGAACCACGATTACCATATTTTGAAGCCAAGCCCATGGCCGCTGCTTGGGGCGGTTTCGGCGTTTATTATGCTGTTTGGCGCGGTGCTGTATTTCAAGGGTGATAGCCCCTGGATGCTGCTGATCGGCTTTGCCGGCGTGCTTTACACCATGTATGTCTGGTGGTCTGACGTGATCGCCGAAGGCGAAGCGGGCGATCACACGCCGGTGGTGCAGATTGGTTTGCGCTACGGCGTGATCATGTTTATCACCTCCGAAGTTATGTTTTTCGTGGCGTGGTTCTGGAATTTTTTCAAGCACGCGATGTATCCGATGGGACCGCTAAGCCCGGCCGTTGATGGCGTATGGCCCCCCGTCGGCATCGAGACCTTCGACCCGTGGCACCTGCCCATTATCAACACGCTGATCCTGATCTGTTCGGGTGCGGCTGCCACATGGGCGCATCATGCAATCGCCCATGACGATGATCGCAAAGGCCTTGTCTGGGGTTTGGTGATCGCCATTCTGCTCGGCATGCTGTTTACCGCGTTTCAGGCTTATGAATATATGGAAGCGAGCTTCAGCTTCTCCGGCAACATCTATGGCGCATCCTTCTTTATGGCCACAGGGTTCCACGGCATTCACGTGATTATCGGCACGATCTTCTTGGCGATATGCCTGATCCGGGCGCTGCGCGGCAACATGAGCAAAGAGCATCATATCGGCTTTGAAGCGGCTGCATGGTATTGGCACTTTGTGGATGTGGTATGGCTGTTCCTGTTCATCGCAATTTATGTCTGGGGCGGCTGATCCCGCGCCTTGGCGAATATCGCTAGAATCAAACATCGGATTTTCCGCTCATTGCGGGAAATCCGAAACGCTTTTCAGGCCCTAAGCCTGATATCTATCAATAATACCGCCTAGAGCTTCCGATGCGGAAACGGGCATGGCAAAGCCAACGGGCTTGTGGGAGCTAAAATGCAAAAACGAATGATCGCACCGATAATATTCGGACTGGTCGGCACCGTCATTCTCGTCATGCTTGGAAACTGGCAAATAGACCGGATGATCTGGAAAGAGGATATTCTGGCGAGGATCGACGCCCGCTTGGCCGCCGCGCCTGTCCCCCTGCCCGAATCCCCCGAGGCCGAGCGGGATCTGTTTCTTGCGGTGCAGGTGCAGGGCGAGATGGTCGGCGAAGAAATCCATGTGCTTTCCAGCAGCCCCGCCACCGGCCCGGGATACCGCGTGATCACCGCGTTTGAAACCACAGACGGGCGGCGCATTCTGATTGATCGCGGTATTGTCCCGGAAGCGTATAAAGATGCGCCGCGCTCACCGGAGAACGGCACCCTCACCGGAAATCTATATTGGCTGCAAGAAGATATCCCGATCACGCCGCCAAATTACGCGCGCAACATCTGGTTTGGCCGCGATCCCGTCGCGCTGGCCGAGGCGCTGGATACCGAGCCGTTGCTTTTGGTTTTGAGCTATACCTCGCTTTCATCAGGCCCGCTGCCTGCGCCAATCGGCAATAATATCCCCAATAGCCATCTGGGCTATGCCGTCACATGGTATGGGTTCGCGCTTGTCTGGATCGGCATGACGCTGTATCTGCTGATTAGGATAAAACGCAAAACCGTTTAGGGTTCATCTATGAAATACATCTCGACGCGCGGGCAAGCGCCCTCCCTCTCCTTTGAAGACGCAATGCTCAGCGGGCTGGCCACCGATGGCGGGCTGTATATCCCGCAAGAATGGCCCAGCCTTAGCCAAGACGAGATCGCGGCGCTGGCAGGGCTTTCCTATGAGGATGCGGCTTACCGCGTGATCCAGCCCTTTGTGGCCGATACCTTTTCAGAGCCGGAGCTGCGCGGCATTCTAAAGCGCGCCTATGCCGGCTTTCGCCATCCGGCGCGGGTGCCTTTGGTGCAAACCGGCCCGAATGAATTTATCGCCGAGCTGCATCACGGGCCAACACTGGCCTTTAAGGATGTGGCGATGCAGCTCATCGGCCAGATGTTCCAGTTTGTGCTGGCGCGGCGCGGCGAGCGGGTGACGATCGTTGGCGCCACCTCGGGCGATACCGGCTCTGCCGCGATCGAGGCCTTCAAGGGGCTGGACGCGGTGGATGTGGTGATCCTTTATCCCCATGGTCGGGTCTCCGACGTGCAGCGCCGGCAAATGACGACGCCGAGCGAGGCCAATGTGCATGCGGTTGCGATGGATGGTGATTTTGACGATTGCCAAGCCCGCTTGAAAGATATGTTTAACGACGCCGATTTCCGCCAGCAGGTGAAGCTCGCAGGGGTGAATTCGATCAACTGGGCGCGGGTGATGGCGCAGGTGGTCTATTATTTCACCACCGCCGTCAGCCTTGGCGCGCCGCATCGGAAGGTGTCTTTCACCGTGCCTACCGGCAATTTCGGCGACATTTTCGCGGGCTATGTGGCCAAGCGCATGGGCCTGCCGATTGATCGTCTGGTGATCGCCACCAATCAAAACGACATCCTGCACCGCACCTTGCAAAGCGGCGCGCATCATAAAAAAGGGGTGGAGCCAAGCGTTAGTCCTTCGATGGATATTCAAGTCAGCTCCAATTTCGAGCGGCTGTTATTCGAGCTTTATGACCATGAGGGTGAGGCGGTCGAGCAATTGATGGCTGAGCTTTCCACTGGCGGGTTTACCCTTTCGCAAGGGGCGCTTTCGCGGCTAAACGCCGAATTTGATAGCGGTAGCTGCTCGGAGGCGGAAACCATGGCCACGATCAAAGCGATGTATGAAACCACCGGCGAGGTGCTTTGCCCCCATTCCGCTGTGGCGGTAAAGGTAGCGCAGGATCAGCCCAAATCCGCCACCCCGATGGTGGCGCTGGCCACGGCGCATGCCGCCAAATTCCCCGATGCGGTCGCCCAGGCCTGCGGCATCCGCCCTGATTTGCCGCCCCATATGGCTGATCTTTTCGAGCGCGAGGAGCGCATCACCCGCGCCCCCGATGATCTGGCCGCGCTTAAAGCGCTGGTGATTGAAAAGACCGCGAGATGAGCGTGCAAACCCACCGCCTGAAAAACGGCCTGACGATTGTTACGGAATCCATGCCGGGGCTGGAAAGTTCGACCATCGGCGTCTGGGTTCAGGCGGGCGCGCGCAACGAAAGCGAGGCGCAAAACGGCATTGCGCATTTCCTTGAGCATATGGCTTTTAAGGGCACCAAAACCCGCAACGCGCTGGAAATCGCCGAGGTGATCGAGGATGTAGGCGGCTTTATCAACGCCTATACCTCGCGCGAGATGACCGCCTATTACACCCGCGTTTTGGGGGCCGATGTGCCGCTGGCGCTGGAGGTGCTGGCCGATATCCTGATGAATTCAATCTTTGATCCGCGCGAGATAGAGATCGAGCGCGGGGTGATCCTGTCTGAAATTGGCCAAAGCCTCGATACCCCCGATGATGTGATTTTTGATTGGCTTCAGGGGGTTTCTTATCCGGACCAGCCCATGGGGCGGTCCATCCTGGGGCCTGCGGATAATGTAAAAGGTTTCTCGCGCGATGATCTTTCGGGCTTTGTCGCCACCCATTACGGCGCGGAAAATCTGATTATTTCAGCGGCTGGCATGGTGGACCACGAGTCGCTGGTAAAACAGGCCGAGGCGCTATTTGGCGACCTGCCAAAAAGCCGCGCCAAGCCCGCGGCGCTGGCGCGGTTTGTCGGTGGTGAAAAGCGCGAGATCAAGGCGCTGGAGCAGGCGCATTTCACCCTCGCCTTTGAGGCCCCCGGCATTCGGGATGCCAATGTATATACCGCGCAAATCTATTCCATGCTGCTTGGCGGCGGCATGACCTCGCGGCTGTTTCAAGAGGTGCGCGAGCGGCGCGGGCTGTGTTATACCATCTATGCCTCGATCACCCCGGGGCTGGATAATGGCATGCTGAGCCTCTATGCGGGCACTTCGGAAGACAAAATAGACGAGCTGGCGCAGGTGACGATTGCCGAGATGAAACGCGCGGTGGATGATATTTCCGAAGCCGAACTGGCACGGGCGCAGGTGCAGATGAAGGCGGGCATGCTGATGGGGCTGGAAAGCCCCTCGGCGCGGGCCGAGCGCATGGCGCGGGCGATTGCGATCTGGGACGAGGTGCCGCCCTTGAGCCAAGCGGTGGCGAAAATCGAGGCGGTGAATGTGGCGGGGCTGCGGGAATATGCGGCCTCGGTGGCGCAATCGGGCGCGATGGCGATGGCGCTATACGGGCCGGTGGCCTCGGCGCCGTCGCTGGATGATTTACACAATAGCTTGCGGGGATAATATGGGCTTTGGCCGCAAAAAGCCGGTATTGCTGTCCGAGCGGCTGGAGCTGCGGCTACCCCGGCGGGCGGATTATATTCCATGGGTCACCACGCGGCGCGCGGGGGTGGATTTTTTGCAAAAATGGGAGCCGATCCGGCCACGCGATTATGAGGCCAGAGGTTCGTTTATCGCGCGGATGCACTGGGCGCACCGCGCCGCGCGGCGGCAATCGGCCTTTCCGTTTATGATCATTCGGCGGCGGGATGCGCGGCTTTTGGGCGCGATCACCATGGATAGCGTGCGCTTTGGTCCGGCGCGGGCCGGCACGCTTGGCTATTGGATCGGCGAGGAATTCGCCCGCCAGGGCTATATGAAAGAGGCGATCGGGGCGGTGATGGGGTTGGCTTTTGAACAGCTGGACCTTAGCCGGATCGAGGCGGCGTGTTTGCCTGAAAACGAGGCTTCGCGCGGGCTGCTGGAGGCGTGCGGCTTTAATCTTGAGGGGGAAGCCAAAAGCTATTTGCAGATCAATGGCCGCTGGCGCACCCATGTTTTATACGCAAATCTGCGCCAAGATCGCCAAGGGCAGGCCGATGCTTAATCCGGCGGATGCCCTTTTTATGGAGCGCTTGGCGCGCGGCTTGCCCGCAAACGCGCTGCGCCCCTGCAAGCCGCAGGATCTGGAAGAACCGCGTGGTCTATTTGCTGGGCAGGGCGCGGGGGTGGTTTGTCCGGCCAATGTTTCCGAGGTCGCTTTGGTGCTGGAAATATGCAATTCCGCGCGGGTGCCTGTGGTGCCGCTCGGGGGTGGCTCGGGGCTGGTTGGTGGGCAAGTGATGCCCGCCGGCCCAACGCCCCTGCTGCTATCGCTTGAGCGGATGACGGCGATCAAAGAGGTTTCGCCACAAAATAACACCATGACAGTGGAGGCGGGTGCGGTGCTGGCGGATATCCATAGCGCCGCCGAGACGGCGGGCCGGATGTTTCCGCTGCGCTTGGCATCCGAGGGCTCCTGCCGCATCGGGGGGAACTTGGCCACAAATGCGGGCGGGGTGAATGTGCTGCGCTATGGCAATACCCGCGCGCTTTGCCTTGGGCTGGAGGCGGTATTGGCCGATGGCACGA
>WFUK01000309.1 GCA_015485015.1 Paracoccaceae bacterium
GCTCTGTCCAACAGCTTTGATTACCGCTACCAATATCTGAATCCGACCTCATTCAGCGAAATAAACCAGAGCCAGTCTGGCAGCTCGATCTGCCAGTCAAGCAAGGCGAGGTCGGCTGCAAAATTTTCAGTTGTGGTGCTGGCGATTCCCATGGTCCCAAGCTAGCCTTTGCGGGCCGGATTGGAAACCATGATTTCTTGTGGGTGTGGCTAAAACGAAATGCGAATACCGGCGCGGATATATGGCACGGTCACCGCGTTGAATACCGGCGTGATGATCGCGTTTGTATTCCCGGGGTTTATGGTGTTTTCAAGCCCGGTGGCGACGTTGGTATAGTTCAGCACACCAATCTTGCCGGTAAATGCAAGCTTTTCACTGCGCGCAAACACCAGCTGGGCCGCGATTTCACTGCGCACCGAGATCGAGCTGCCAGACTGGCTCTGGTTTATTTCGCTGAATGAGGTCGGATTCAGATATTGGTAGCGGTAATCAAAGCTGTTGGACAGAGCGGCCACTTCGCCAAAAACAACCAGTTTCAGCTTGTCTGACAGCGCCCGTGTGTAGCTGCCGCCGATCTCCACGCCAAGCATTGCATTGTTTGAGCGCCCTGAAACCCTGATCCCTGCCGGTGCCGGGGAGGTGGGATCATAGGTGAGCTGGAAATCCTGTGCTACCTCGCCGTAAAGCAATCCGGCAAAAAATGATCCGCCGCCAGCGATGTCGGTTTTTATGCCAATGCCGGTATCCAGTATGCGGGTATTGACGGTTACAATCGGATTCCACGCGCTGGGCAATAGATAATCATCGTCAAAAATACCCGGAATGGCGCCGTCTACTGCAAACAGGCCAGCCAGATCGAGGCCGCCTGAAGCGAAATTACCCGAGCTGCGCAGATATATCGATTTGCCGCTGGTCAGCCCGAAATTGGCCTCTGCGCCAAAGCTGGCCCCCGTTCCGAAATCAAGCAAGCTGGCCGATACCAGCTCCGTTACCGCCCAGGGCGCGTCTGCGCCAATGTTGTTAACAACGACGAGCGGGGATTGGGAAAAGTTAAGCGCGCTGGCGATACCGCCCTCGATGCTAAGGCTGTTTTCTCCCGAAAAAGCAAAGGTCTGCGCGTTGGCGGAAAGGCTGGTGGCGAGGAGCAAAGCAACAGAGATCGTGAATTTCATGGTAAATCCTATATCATTTAATGGCCTCGACCATAGCCGGATATCCGGTTCAAGTATAGCGATTGTTTTGCGAAGCTTGCCTCACCTTCAATCCTTGCTATAAAGGCCAAAACCAGCGAGGCCACCCTATGCTCCAGCACCGCCACCTTCTCGGGATCGAGGGGCTTTCCAAAGCCGAGATCACCACTATTCTCGACCTTGCCGAGCAATACGCAACGCAAAACCGAGGGCGCAACAAGCACTCGACCGCGCTGGCGGGGCTAACGCAGGTGAATATGTTTTTCGAGAATTCCACTCGCACGCAAGCGAGCTTCGAGCTGGCCGGCAAGCGCCTCGGGGCGGATGTGATGAATATGGTGATGTCGGCCAGTTCGATCACCAAGGGCGAAACCCTGATTGATACCGCGATGACCCTGAACGCTATGCACCCCGATCTTTTGGTGGTGCGTCACCCGCATTCCGGCGCGGTGGCCCTGCTGGCGGAAAAGGTGAATTGCGCGGTGCTGAACGCGGGCGACGGGCGGCATGAGCATCCCACGCAAGCCCTGCTCGATGCCCTGACGATCCGCCGCGCCAAGGGGCGGCTGCACCGGCTGACCATCGCGATTTGCGGCGATATTGCCCATTCCCGCGTGGCGCGGTCTAACCTGCTGCTGCTTGGCAAAATGGAAAACCGCGTGCGGCTGGTTGGCCCGCGCAGCCTGATGCCCAGCGGCATATCAGAGCTTGGGGTCGAGGTGACGGACGACATGGAAGCGGGGCTTGCGGGGGCCGATGTGGTGATGATGCTGCGGCTGCAAAAAGAGCGCATGGATGGCGGGTTTATCCCGTCCGAGCGCGAATATTACCACCGCTGGGGGCTGGACGCCGCCAAGCTGGCCCATGCCAAAGATGATGCCATCGTCATGCACCCCGGCCCGATGAACCGGGGGGTTGAAATAGACGGGGTGCTGGCGGATGATATCAACCGCTCGGTGATTCAGGAGCAGGTGGAAATGGGCGTCGCCGTGCGCATGGCCGCGATGGACCTGTTGGCGCGGGGGCTGCGGGCGCAATCAGAGGGGGTTTTGGTATGAAAACCTTGGAGAAATTACCGGAAGACGAAGAGCTGGTCTGGCAGGGCCAGCCTGATATCGCCAGCATGCCAAAAAGAACGATGAGTGGCAGTGATCTGTTTATGCTGGTTTTGGTAGCGGCGATCATGGTGTTTTTACTATTCACCATTGGGCCAACCCTGGCCGGCAGCTTTGCCGGGCTGGCCCTTTGGATGGCGATTATTGCCGTCATGGCCGCCATGCTGTGGTTCTTCAAGGGCGGGCGGCAGCGAATGGAGATGAACCGGTTGAAAAAGCTGACTTATGCGCTGGGGAGAAACCACATGTATGTGTTCACCAAGCGCGCAGGGAAGGCCCCGAAAGTGCATCAATTCCTGATCACCAAAACCGATAAAATTCTCTGGAACGGGGATTCCCCCGGCACAATCGCCCTTTATGATGACAATATAGCCCGCGCTATTCCCGACTCTGCTGTTTCAAATATGACCTATTATAGCCGCTTTGTGCATATAGCTGACGCGGCCAAAGTGCATCAGCTTATGCTTGATATCCAAAATCGGGATTAAGGCTTATTCCGCAGGGACCGTCCCGCCTTTCACCTTCATCCGCCATGTTTTCAGACTGGCCGCAAATTGCAGCACCATTACCGCCACGACCAGCCCGACAAACGGCCAGCGGAACCAGTTTGGCTCCGGCGTGGAGCGGTGGTAATCCAGAAAGTGCATAAACAGGAAATAGCCGGTGTGCAGCACGATGATCCACCACATGATATAGGTGCCTTGCTGCACATGCTTCCAGACCGAGGCCCCAAGCCAGCGCTGGCTGCGATCATTGGAGGTGAGCGCCAGCACCAGCGCATAGATCAGCGCCGCAATGCCGAGAATATTGGCAAAGCCCAGCCCGTGCTGGAACATGACATAGCGCTCTAGCTGCGGGTGATACTCCATGCCGATCAGCCTATACAGATCCCATTCCATCCAGCCGACCAGAATGATCGTGGCGTGGATAAAGGCGGCAACGACGCCATAAATCCCCAGCTCCCGCCGCCACGGGGTGAGGCGCTTGGCGCGGGCCCATAGGCGCGAAAGCGGCCCGATCATCATTGAAAGCGCCACCAAAAGCACCGAGGTATCGCCAATGGCGCGGTTCCAGCGGTGCATTTCCGACCATTCGGCGCGGCTTTCCAAAAAGCCGTAGGTGAGCAAGGCGCCAAATAGCAATACGCCGAGATGTCTTAATTTCCAGTTAAAAGCCTTTTGCGCCACGTTTTTCTCCCATCGCGGTGATTTTCCTATGGTATATAGGGGCTTATTTGGCAGTGATGGTCACTTTTTTGTGAGAAAAATGGCGGGCTAGACCATGGCCGCCGCCCGAACCATATTACCCAGCTTGCTGCGGGTTTGCGCAAGGCTCAAATGGCCCAATCCGCAATCCGGCGCGGCGATCAGGCGCTCGGGGGGCAGCACGCTCAGCACCTCGCGCATACGGGCGGCGATGGTCTCCACCGCTTCGATCCGGCTCACCGCGATATCGACAAAGCCGACAATCGCGGTGGTTTTGGTGAACTTTTCAAATAACGACAGATCACTGTGGCAATGGCAATCCTCGATCGAGAGCGCCTCGATCCGGCCATCCAGCGCCTCGACCAGCTGGTGGTAAACCCTGTGATCGGCTTTGGGGTAGTCCGGCTGGTCGATATGCTCGGGGTAGCCGCAGCACATATGCGCGGTGCGGGTGACGTGGGCGGGCATGTTGTGAAAAACGCGGTCCAGCGCCTCTATGCCAAAATCCACCGCATCATCGGGTTTGCGGGCAAAGAGCGGCTCATCGACTTGGATATGCAGGCAACCCGCCTCGGCCAGCGCATGGGCCTCGCGGTTAAGGGCGTCGGCGAGATCAAAGGCGAGGGCTTTGTCGTTGTTGTAATGGCAATCCGCCACCGTGCCAATGATGGTCATCGGGCCGGGGATCGTCAGCTTTACCGGGCGATCGGAAAAACTTTGCGCTTGGCGGTAATCACGCGGCAGCACCGATTGGCCAGCTTTGATCCGGCTTCGAATCGCCGGCAGGTCGCTTTCATAAGCCCCGTTGCGCAGCACACGGTGTTCGAGATTTTCGAAATCGAACCCCTGCATATAGCGGCATTGGTAATGCACATAATTCTCGCGCCGCTGCTCGCCATCGGTGGGGATATCAATGCCCGCCGCAATCTGCGCTTCGATCGCCTCACGGGTGGCGCGGGCAAAGAGCGGCTCGTGTTTTGGATCATCGCTCCAATTATCAATCACCGCGCTATTGTAGCTCTCGTCTGTCGGAATGACCTTGAACCAATCCTTGATCGGCACATAATCGGGCTTGGGAAAGGCCCCGATACAGGTGGTTTTGATGGGCATGGGCGATCCTTTCCGCAGCGATGCGGCAAGGGTAGAAAAAGAAAGGGCCGCCTTCTATGCAGAATGCGACCCTTGAATGACGGTTTTGAAGCTTTGCTAGCGCGCGTCGTAATATAGCCCGACCACATGCTCGGCTTCGGCAAAGAACAACCAGCGCTGGGCAAACAGTCCCAGCAGGTGCGAGATCATGATTACGCCGACAATGGTGTGGTTCACTTCCGTCAGCAGGATCAGCATAGCCGGCACCAGCGCCGTGCCTAGCAGCGCCAAAACGCGCAGCTTGGCGGCGTGTTTGCGCCCGACCACATATACCATTTCCTTCAGCAGGTAGTTTTCGCCCGAATGGGGTTTTTCCAGCAGCCGCACCTTGCCAAGGCCGCCAAGGCCGGTCGCGGTTTCGATGGTGGAGCCGGAGCGCTGAAGCGCGCTATCGCCCTGCAACCATGCCAAAGCCTGAATGGCGGCAAGCAGGCCGAGCAATACCAGCGCTGCCGTCATCTGGTTGGATAACAGCGCCCCGCCCGCCGAGGCATAGAGCAAAAACAGCAAAGGCGTGGTGGCGCTATTCCAGCGCGGCACGGTTTTGAGCTGGGCATAGATCATCGAGGTGGTAAACACGGTGATCATCGCCATCGCCGCCGCCAGATAGCCCAGCGCCGGAATGCGATTATCCATAAAGGCCCAAAGAGCGGCATAGATGAAAAACACACCAAGGGTCAAAACCGCCATGATGCCCTCGCGGGAAAGCCAGGAGGTTTTCCATTGGCTAAAAGCGTAGATGGCGTTTTTCGGATTGCCAAGGTGGAAGGTGGAGGCCAGAAGGCCGATCACCGCCAGCCCGAGGGCCAGGGTAGCAAAACTGGCCGCAACCCAGCCGGATACATCCGGCAGGCCAAGGCCCATAAAGAGCATCAAGCCAAAGCCGAGGCCGGAAATGGTGCTGAATACGATAACTGAAGGTGCAGGATGCATCAGATTTTCTCCAATGTGCGGTCAAGCCAGCCAAGGAAGCCGGTGATTTCGGTGGATTGAGCCTCAAGCGCAGGGGGTTGGGTGCCGTTCACATCCGCCTTGGGCCGTGGTGGCAGATATTTATTGACCGGACTGGTGCCAAGCTCCGGCATCAGATCCATGCCGCCGCGCTCGGCTACAAGCTTGGAGACATTGCTTTCCGGATCGGCGAAATCGCCAAAGTGCCGCGCGCCGGCGGGGCAGGTGCGCACGCAGGATGGCACGCGATCTTCCTCGGGGATGTTTTCGTTATAAATCCGGTCCACACAAAGGGTGCATTTTTTCATCACCCCTGCCATGGCATCCAGCTCGCGCGCGCCATATGGGCAGGCCCAGGCACAAAGGCCGCAGCCCATGCATTGGTCTTCGTTGACCAAAACGATGCCATCTTCCGAGCGCTTATAGCTGGCGCCGGTGGGGCAAACGGTGACGCAGGGTGCGTCGTCGCAATGCAGGCAGGATTTGGGGAAGTGGATGGTTTGCGAGGGGCAGCCCTCTTGCTTGGCCTCGAATGAATGCACACGGTTGAGGAACGTGCCTACGGGGTTGGCGCCATAAGCGTCCACATCCGAAAGCGGCGCGCCATAAGAGCCGGTATTCCATTCTTTGCACGAAATCACGCAGGCATGGCAGCCCACGCAGGTGTCGAGGTCAATGACCAAGCCGAGCTTTTTATCTGTGGTGGCTGGGAGCTGGGTCATGTCCATTCCTTCCCGTAAGCGATGTCTTTTGGCCCTTGGCCGACCGGCGAGATTTGCGGTGCGGTGTCCGGGGAGGATTGTAGATCAGCCGGTGCATCGACCCGCTTGATATTGACCCGAAGGTCAAACCACGCGGCTTGGCCCGTAACCGGATCGGAGTTGTTCCAGCGCTGGCCATCGCCGCGCGCGGGCAGCAATTCATGGATCAGGTGGTTGAGCAGGAAGCCTTTTTTGGTTTCCGGCGCATCTTTTGATAGCGCCCAGGCGCCTTTTCTTTTGCCGATCGCGTTCCATGTCCAGATGGTTTTGCCGTTTAGCGCATCCATCCGCACAGCAGGCACGGTGATGGTGCCATGGGTCGAGGTAACCACCGCCCAATCGCCTTCATTAAAGCCATGCTCGGCCCACAGCTCGCCCGAGATAAACATCGGGTTGGTGCCGTGGATCTGACGCAGCCATGCGTTTTGTGTGCCCCATGAATGATACATCGCCATCGGCCGCTGGGTGAGGGCATGAACGGGGTATTCTTCGTTATCCACAAGGGTTTGCTCAAAGGGTTCATACCAGATTGGCAAGGGATCCATCGCCATTTTCACCTGTTCGCGCAGGCGCTCGGGGGGCTGGATATCGCCATGGCCTTCGGCAGCAAGGCGGAATTTTTGCAGGATTTCCTGATAAACCGTAAACACATAAGGGCTTTCTTTATCGAAAATCCCGCGCTCCACCGCCCATTCCTGATAGCCCTTGTTCCATGGTTTGTAAAAGGCGTTGGATGGTTCGATATGGTCAACCCAGAAACCGCCATTCTCGATATACCGGTCGATCTGCTCGGGGTTCGGCTCGCCGCGCCCCTTGCCGTCCTGATCCTTGCCGCGCCAGCCCGCCAAGGGGCCAACGCCCGGACGGCGCTCGTGATTAACCATATAATCGGCGTAATCCTTGAATTTGGCAGAACCATCTTCATTAACCATGCCGGGCAGACCAAGCCGTGCGCCCAGCTCGATCAGCACGGATTGGAAGCCGCGCACATCGCGATCCGGCTCCACCACCGGCCAGCGGATGCTGTCGGCCAGCCCGTCCGCCTCGCAGATCGGGCGATCCAGCAGGCTGATGCAATCATGGCGCTCAAGATAGGTGGTATCTGGCAGGATCAGGTCGGCAAAGGCCACCATTTCCGAGGAATAAGCATCGGAATAGATGATATTGGGGATGACATAATTGCCGTCTTCGTCTTTATCCTTCAGCATATCCATCACCTTGGTGGTGTTCATGGAGCTGTTCCACGACATATTCGCCATATACATAAACAGCGTGTCGATCTTGTAAGGATCGCCGGCATGGGCATTGGAAATCACCATATGCATCAGGCCGTGGGCCGATAGCGGATTTTCCCATGTAAAGGCTTTGTCGATCCGCTTGGCCTTGCCGTCTTCATCCAGACACAGGTCTTCCGGCCCGCGCGGATAGCCCAGATGCGGGCCATTCAGCGGCGCACCGGGGGTTACGGTATGGTGCGGCTTGGGGTGAGCCTCTACCGATTTTGGATAGGGCGGCTTGAAGCGGAACCCGCCGGGCACCTCGACCGAGCCGATCAGGATTTGCAGAATATGCAAAGCGCGGGCGGTCTGGAAGCCGTTGGAATGGGCCGAAATACCGCGCATAGCGTGCATGGCCACGGGGCGGCCAATCATCTTCTCGTGCTTTTCGCCCTTCCAATCGGTCCACGGGATATCCAGCGTGATTTCTTCCTCAAAGGCCACGCGGGCAATCTCGGCTGCGATCGAGCGGATGCGATCAGCGGAAATGCCTACGCGCTCGGCTACCGCATCCGGCGTATATTCATCGGTCAGATATTTCTCGGCAAGGATTTCAAAGGCAGGGCGGCATTGCACGCCGTTTACCTCCACCATGCCGCTCATCGCAGGCTTGGCACCTTTGGTTTCGTAAGGCACGGCTTTGCCCGTGGCGCGATCCCAGACCAACTGGTTATCGTCTGCATCCCGAACCATCAGCCCGTATTCGGCGCTGCCCTCAACCTGGTTCACCAAGAAAGGCATATTGGTATAGCGGATCAGATAATCCAGATCGACCTTGCCAGCCTTCAGCAGCTCATGGATCAGCGACAGGATAAACAGCCCGTCTGTGCCCGGGGTAATGCCGACCCATTCGTCAGCGATGGCATTATAGCCCGAGCGGATCGGGTTCACGCCAATGATCTTGGCGCCGTTGGCTTTCAGCTTGCCAAGGCCCATTTTGATCGGGTTGGAATCATGATCTTCGGCCACGCCAAAAATCATAAACAGCTTGGCGCGGTCCCAATCCGGCGCACCGAACTCCCAGAACGCGCCGCCCATGGTATAAATACCGCCAGCCGCCATATTGACCGAGCAAAACCCGCCATGGGCTGCATAATTCAGGGTGCCGAAATTTTGCGCCCACCAGCCGGTCATGGATTGCGATTGATCGCGGCCCGTAAAGAAAGCCAGCTTTTTGGGGTCATTTTTGCGAATCGGGTCCAGCAGACCGGTGGCGATTTCAAAGGCTTCTTCCCACGAGATATCCTCGAATTTGCCTTCGCCACGCTCGCCAACCCGCTTCATCGGATTGCGCAGGCGAGAGGGGGAATAATGCTGCATGATACCAGCAGAACCTTTGGCACAAAGCACACCCTTATTGACCGGATGGTCCTTGTTGCCCTCGATATATTTTACCTTGCCGTCCTTCATATGGACATTGATACCGCAGCGACACGCACACATATAACAAGTGGTGCGGCGGATTTCGTCGCTAACCACTGGCGAGGTGTCCAGCTTAGGCTGATGATGCTTCGTCATACTTCCCCCAAAGATTATCGGCCCATTTGCAAGGCCGCCTAACGCTCAGGCATAATACATTCGAAAATTGTAATCCATAGATATTATGGGGCTTGTTGCCGCATCCGCGCCGGCGGCATATTTGTGCCTTGGCGGTGGCATTTTTGAAGTAAACTTCCAAAATGGGCTGCGGCGCCGTGGCCTCGCCTTCGGCTCGGCAAGAGGCGCTTGGCTTAATCGCTGCGCCATTCGCCACTAGCCAAGCCGTCCAGTGTCCATTCCCCGATGCGCCAGCGGATCAGGCGCAGGGTGGGGTGGCCAACCGCGGCGGTCATGCGGCGGACTTGGCGGTTTCTGCCCTCTCGAATGGTGATTTCTATCCAGCAATCCGCGACGGTTTTCCGAAAGCGCACCGGCGGGGTGCGGGGCCATAGCCATTTTGGTTCGTCAATTTCGCGGACATCCGCTTGGCCGGTCGGGCCGTCTTTCAGGGTTAGGCCGTTGCGCAGTTTAGTAAGGCTTGCCCCTGATATATCGCCTTCTATCTGAACGACATAAGTTTTTTCCATCTTGTATTTCGGATCGGCGATCCGCGCTTGCAAGCGGCCATTATCGGTCAGCAGCAGCAGGCCTTCGCTGTCTTTATCGAGCCGGCCAGCGGGGTAAACCTTTGGCACGTCAATAAAGCTAGAGAGCGTCGGGCGCTTGGCGCCTTCGGTGCCCTTATCGGTGAATTGCGAAAGGACATTAAACGGTTTGTTGAAAATTATAAGGGTCATGCGGGATGGGTAGCAGGTGCGGGGAAAAGGAGCAATGGCGGGCTGTGTCTGAAGTTGACGCAAACGCGGAAATCTATAGGGTTGTGCGATGTTTGATCCCAAAACCAACAATCCG
>WFUK01000310.1 GCA_015485015.1 Paracoccaceae bacterium
ACACATATAACAAAAACGGCCTCATGCCCTCCCTGCCCGAAGTCAATGCCAGCATCCGCCTGAGCCGGGGCGGCTTTTGGCGGCGGCTCGGCAGCTTTATGGGGCCGGGCTATATGGTGGCTGTGGGCTATATGGACCCCGGAAACTGGGCGACCTCGATCGCGGGCGGCTCGGCTTTTGGCTATTTGCTGCTGTCAATTGTGGTGCTTTCGAATTTTATGGCCATCATTTTGCAAGCGCTCAGCCTGCGGCTCGGCATTGCCAGTGGCCGCGATCTGGCGCAGATCTGCGCCGATCGTTATGGCAACTGGACCCGCTGGTTTTTATGGGTCATGGCCGAGGCGGCGATTATCGCGACCGATCTGGCCGAGGTGATCGGCACCGCGATTGCGCTCAATCTGCTCTTTGGCATGCCGATGGAAATCGGGGTGGTTCTAACGCTGGCGGATGTATTTTTGATCTTCTGGCTGCAAGGCAAGGGGTTTCGCAAGGTCGAGGCGGTGATCGTGGCGCTAACGCTGGTGATCGCGATCTGTTTTATCGTGCAGATCATCTATGCCGATCCGGTATGGGGGGATGTGCTGGCGGGGGTTGTGCCGCAGCGCGACATCCTACAAAGCCCGCAAATGCTTTATCTGGCGCTGGGGATTATTGGCGCCACGGTGATGCCGCATAATCTTTACCTGCATTCCGCCATCATCCAGACCCGCGCCATTGGCAAAACCGACGCCGAAAAGCGCGATGCCATCCGCCTTGGCACCATTGATTCCACCCTTGCGCTGATGTTTGCGCTATTTATCAACGGCGCAATTCTGGTGCTGGCCGCCGCCGCGTTTAACGCAACGGGCCGCACCGAGGTCGCCGAAATTCAGGACGCGTTTGAGCTGCTCTCGCCGATCCTCGGCCTTGGCATCGCCTCCACGCTTTTTGCCGTGGCATTGCTCGCTTCGGGGCTGAATTCAACCGTGACCGCGACGCTCGCGGGGCAGATCATCATGGAGGGGTTTATCCGCTTTCGCATCCCCGCATGGGCGCGCCGCCTGATCACGCGCGGCATCGCGGTGGTGCCAGCGGTGATCGCGGTGTTTATCTATGGCGATAGCGGCACGGCCAAGCTGTTGGTTATGAGCCAGGTGGTGCTGAGCTTGCAGCTGCCCTTTGCGGTGGTGCCTCTGGTGATGTTTTCCGGCAATAAAAAGCTGATGAAGGGCCTGCAAGCGCCGCGCTGGATGATCTATACCGCGTGGCTGATTGCGCTCACGGTGATCGTGCTGAATATCAAACTGATCTATGATGTGGCCACCGGCGCGGTGATGCTATAAGCTCTCCGCGAGTCGGTAGATGTCAGCCAGAAGGGTGCGCGCATAGGCAGGCTCAAGCTGCCAGGAGCAGGCGGCCTCCCAGGATTTCAGCGCTAAGGCGTTGCGGGTAGAAAGCGGTTTGGACACTTGGCCCGTGTCAAAAACCGGCGCATCCACGCGGCACTCATCCCAGTCGATCAAGCCAATCCCGCCGGTGTCACAGCGGATCAGGTTGGATGGGTTGAGGTCTCCATGCACCACGGTGGTTGGCGGCAGCTCTGCCCATATATGCCTGCAAATCTCGGCCAAGCGCGGGGGCAGGGCGGCAAGGTCTACATCCCCACCGGCTCCGTGCAGGCTAAGCGCGGCGGCAGATAAAAAACCCGGACGCTGCGCATGGCCCATGAGCTGCTTGTGGAACCTGCCAACAAGGGGGGCAATCAGCCGCATTTCATCTGGCTCAAGAGCCCGCCCAACCAAAAACGGCTCACAGGTCCAGCCCGCCTCGATGAGCGTGCCATTGTTGCTCGGGATAAGCCGGGGCACGCGAAAGCCGGATTGCTCGGCATGGTGATGGATCGCCTCAAGCCAACGCAGCGCCGCTTCGCCCCGTCGCGTGGTTTTGAACACCAGATTTTGAGCAAGCCCTTGCGTGCGAAAGGCCCTATTGCGATGCCCCCCGAGCAAAGGCTGCAACGGGGCAGTGATCTGCCAAAGATGTATTGGAGGGCGCGCCATATCCATGCCAGAATTATAAGGTGGCGCGCGGTGAAAGAAAAGAGGCCAAGAAGCCCTGACGGGCGGTGGCCTCGCTCGCTCGGAAAGGGGATGGACGCAACAGGGGTTTTCAATCCCGCGCCCCCGTGCTAGATGCGCGGCAGCATGTAACGGGGCCGGCTTGGCCCATTTCAAAGGACCATCACCATGGCTATTCAACGCACTTTCTCTATCATCAAACCCGACGCCACCAAGCGCAACCTGACCGGCGCGATTGTTGCCAAATTCGAAGAAGCCGGCCTGCGGGTTGTGGCTTCCAAGCGCATTCAAATGACGCTGGCCCAAGCCGAGCAATTTTACGGCGTGCATTCCGAGCGTCCGTTCTTTGGCGAGCTGTGCGAATTCATGATTTCCGAGCCGATTGTGGTGCAGGTGCTTGAAGGCGAAAACGCGATTGCGAAAAACCGCGAAGTCATGGGCGCAACCAATCCGGCCGATGCCGATGCAGGCACCATCCGCAAAGAATTCGCGCTTTCCATCGGCGAAAACTCGGTGCATGGCTCAGACGCGCCGGAAACCGCCGCCGAAGAAATCGCGTTTTTCTTTTCCGGCCTTGAGCTGGTAGGCTAATCCGCCGCTCTGACCCCTAAAAAATCAAGGGCCGCTTCGATTTCGGAGCGGTCTTTTTTTGGCACCTCCGCTTTAATTTTATCAAACCGCTTACGCAGCGCTGCCT
>WFUK01000311.1 GCA_015485015.1 Paracoccaceae bacterium
GATTTCACCGGCAAAAACGTCCCCGCCCCGACATGCAGCGTCACCTCGGTGGTTTTCACCCCCGCTTGCCGCAGGCTGTCCAGCAGCGCAACGTCAAAATGCAACGAGGCCGTAGGGGCCGCCACCGCGCCGGATTTCTCGGCAAAAACCGTTTGGTAATCTTTCATATCCTGCGCATCGGCCGGGCGTTTGGAGGCGATATATGGCGGCAAAGGCATATGCCCTTGGCGATAAAATGTCTCGTCCAGATCCGCGCCGGTGGCGGTGAAGCGCAGCTCCACCTGCCCGTCGGGTTTCGCCATCACCTCGGCCTTCAGCCCGTCAAAATCAACGACATCCCCCACGGCCAGCCGTTTCATGGGTCGAGCCAAGGCGCGCCAGGTATCGGGGCTTAGCCGCTCGATCATCGTGGCTTCGATCTTGGATACCCCGCTGCCATGGATGGTATCGCGGGTGCGGGTGCCAAATATCCGCGAGGGGATCACCTTCGTATTATTCAACACCAGCAAATCCCCCGCCCGCAAATGCTCGCCGATATTGGCTACGCTGGAATCGGCAATTTCACCCGCTTCGGAAATCAGCATCCTTGAAGCTGTGCGCGGCGAGGCCGGACGCAGCGCAATCAGGCTTTCGGGGAGATCAAAGTCAAAATCGCTCAAGCTGGGCATATCGGGTTCCATAAGTTGTTTCCGGCCCCGCCTTAGCGCCTTATTCTGGCAAGGGCTAGGAGAGAATGGGCAAATCATCGCTCAATTGCTAATTCAACGACTTAATTTAGCGTAAACAGGTTGCCGTGCGGGTCAATCCCCCCTATTCATACCGCAGAAATCTTCCACCTCCAACCCAAGGTCAGGGCTGAATGCGCGACTCCGCCGATCCTACACTATCTGCTGCCACACCGCCCGCCACCGAAAAAGGGCTGGCGCATTTTTTGCCCACCCAGACCATCAGCTTTTCCGATAGCCACGGCGTGCATAGCTTCACCCTGTCGCCAATCAAGCGGCTGGGCGTGGTGCTTGCGGGCATTGCCTTGGCGCTTTGGGGGGTTATTGCCACGGTTACCGTGCTGCTGAATAGCTCTGCCGATGATCAAATGCGCCAGCGCTCGGCTGCGCTGACCCTTGCTTACGAGACCCGCCTTGAAGAGCTTGGGGCCGAGCGGGATTTGCTGGCGGCCCAGCTTGATCGCACTTCGACCCGTATGCAAACCGCGCAATCCCGCCTGATGGCCCAGCAAGAAAGCCTGCTGCAAATCGGGGCCGAACGGCAGGAAATGGATCAGCAGGTGCGCATAACGCAAGACCAGCTTCAAGCCGCGCTCATCGCTCAGGACGATGCGGCCCGCACTGCCGAGCGCCTCGCGATTGAACTGGCTTCCGTGCAATCCTTGATGACCGAGCGCCTTGGCGGACAGCAAGACGAAGTGGCCGTTGTGACCTCTATGACCTCGGCACTGGCCGATGCGGTGCAGGCGCGGGATATGGAGCTGGCCAAGGTGGACGAGCTGCGTAGCGAGCTGGATGATCTTGAACTCCAGCGCAACCTGAATGCCCAGCGGCAAGACCGGATGCTTAGCCAGCTCGAAGACGCGCTTAGCGTTTCTCTGGTGCCGCTTTCCACCATGTTCGAGGCCGCAGGGCTGGATATGGATAGCTTGCTGGCCAATGTGCGGCAAAACTATTCCGGCACGGGCGGCCTTAGCAGCGAAGCCGCCGCCGATGCGCCGGAATTTGATCGTCGGATGCAGGACATCTTCGGAAAGCTCGACGAAATCGCCTCGCTTCAGGTCGCCGCCGCCCGCATTCCGCTCACCTTCCCCCTGCGCACCGCTTATCGCCTCAGCAGCCCGTTTGGCCCGCGCGGCGGACGTTTGCACAAGGGGATTGATCTGGCGGGCGCGCTGAATTCGCCGGTTTTGGCCACCGGCGATGCCACCGTCTTTTTCTCGGGGGTGCAAAACGGCTTTGGCAATATTGTTATCCTTGACCATGGTGGGGGATATAAGACATATTA
>WFUK01000312.1 GCA_015485015.1 Paracoccaceae bacterium
AAGTTGAAAAACTCGGGATCGCGGCCATAGGCTTCGGCGTAAATCCGGTTTTTCTCGGCATCCGCTTCACCACGCGTGATATCTGCATCGCGCTGGGCTGCGGAAACCAGCTCCAAGGCTTGACGATCAGCTTCGGCACGCACGCGCTGTGCGGCCTCTTTACCACGAGCGCGCTGGTCTGCGGCTTCGCGCTGGCGCTCGGCCTGCATTCTATCAAAGGTCGCGGCAAGGTTCTGGTCGGGCAAATCCGCCCGCTTGATGCGCACATCAATCACCTCAAGACCCAGATTGCGGGATTCCTGAATGGCGGTATCGCGAATGCGGGCCATCAACTCCACGCGGTTATCCGACAGGATCGCGCCGCTATCAACCGAACCCAGCACCGCACGCAGCGCCGCATTCATGATCCGCTCAAGCCGGATTTCAGCGGAAGATATACCGCCCGTGCCAACCGCTTGCCGGAATTGAACCACATCAGAAACCCGATAGCGCGCAAACGCATCAACCACCAAGCGGCGATCATCCGCAGGGGTAACCTCCAATGGCTGGGTATCAAGGCTCAAAATACGGTCGTCATACTTGACAACCTCTTGAATAAACGGAATTTTCCAAGCCAAGCCCGGATCTTCCTTCACAGAGCGCACCTGCCCGAATTGCAACACAAGCGCTTTTTCACGCTCGTCCACCACAAATACCGAGGATAGCAGCAAGAACACGCCAAGAATGCCGACGCCCACAATTATAGGAAACTTTTTCATTAGTTTGATCCCCCACGGTTAAGTTGGTTCAGCGGTAAATATGGCACAACGCCTTGTCCGCCTGCGGCATCGTCGAGGATGATTTTGTCAATCCCGCCGAGAACCCGCTCCATGGTTTCAAGATAAAGCCGTTGGCGCGTAACTTCCGGCGCTCTGGCATATTCGTCATAAACCGCCACAAACCGGCTGGCCTCACCTTTGGCGACGTTGACCACTTGCGCGCGGTAACCTTCGGCCTCTTGCAATAGCTGCGCCGCTTGGCCACGGGCCTCGGCGAGCGCTTGGTTGGCATAGGCGTCAGCGCGTTTTTCCAATGTATCGCGCTCTTGCTCGGCGGCCTGAACATCGCGGAATGAATCGATCACCTGACGGGGCGGATCGGCTTTGTCAAAGTTCAGCCGCACGATGTTTACGCCACTATCATAGCTATCGAGCGTGGCCTGGATCAGCTCCCGCACCTCTTGCGAAATCGCATCACGATCCCGGTTCAGGATCGGGGCCAGCTTGGAGCGCCCGACAACCTCGCGCATGGCAGATTCAGCCACGGCGCGAATGGTGCCTTTGGGGTTTTCAAGGTTAAACAGATATTGCGCAGGGTCTGTGATATTCCAAACCACCTGAAAATCAATATCGACGATATTTTCGTCGCCCGTCAGCATCAAGCCTTCAGAGGCACGACCACCCGAGCCGCCAATGCCGATATCTTCGGTATTCTCGCGGGTTACCCCTACGATCTCGGCGGTGACCAGCGGCCAGGGGGCAAAGTTCAGCCCCGAATTGCCGGTTTTGTAATATTCGCCCAGAAACAGCTCAACCGATTTTTCCTCGGGCTTCACGGTGTAAAACGAATTAAACGCCCAAAGGCCGGCTGCGGCGAGGGCGATCAAAAGATAGCCGCCTTTGCCCATGCCGTTTCCATCGCCATCACCACCACCAGAGCCGCCACCGCCGCCCATCAGGTCTTTCAGCTTTTCCTGCCCTTTGCGCATTAGCTCGTCAATATCCGGCACCGGCTGTGGGCCTCGATTAGGCGGGCGCTGGCCCTTATTGCGGTCGTCATCGCCGCGGTTACCACCGCCGCCGCCCCAAGGGCCACCGGAATTGCTGTTATAAGGCATAGGCCATCTATCCTTTGGAAAGGTTACTATTGCAGTTGGAATTGTTCATTCCAGGGCAGTTTGTCAAGGCTTAGCGCCCTTTGCGAGCGATAAAAACACAAAAGGAGCGCATTGCGCGCCCCTCCTGCTATCGATCTTGCATCTACCAGCCTAAACGCCGGTAACCACAACACTATTATTTGGCTCAAGCTGGATCGTGCCTTGCTTTTTAATGTGGTTTTCCACCACATCCCAAATCGGCTCTCCCGGGGCGCCGCCTTCGGCCACGCTGGCCCAGCCGGACACGACATAGGTTTTGTCCGCCTCGATTTTCTCGCCGGTTTTCAGCAAGGTCATTTCGGTCAGGCGCTCGCCCTGCTTTTTGCTGATATCGATATGATAGCCCATGCCACCAACCCGCACCATGTCGCCACCCTGCTGATAATACGGATCAGGGTTAAACAGATTATCCGCCACGTCTTCCAGGATCAGCTTGATGGTTTCGCCTGTCATTTCAGAGCGGTAGGTGTTTGGATAATTCATGCCCGTGCAGTTAAACAGATCTTCGCGGGTGATATCGCTACCGGGCACAAGGCTCGGCCCCCAGCGGAAGCCCGGGCTAAGGGCGATATCGGCATCATTTTCGGAAATCAGCGCATTACAGATCAAATCATCCCATGTGCCATTGAAATTACCACGGCGGTATAGCTCGCTATCGGTGGTGCCAAGCACCTCGGAAAGCTGATCTTCAAACGGCGCACGCTGCTCGTCGATCAAGGCGGCGACCTCGGCATCCGGCTCGATCACATCCGAGAAAATCGGGATCAGCTTGTGGTTAAAGCCCATGATCATGCCATCGCGCACATCCAGATCAAGGCGGGTGATGAATTTACCATTGGAGCCGGAAGCGATCAGCATGGTTTTACCCACCATCACCGGCTCGGGCAGCGCATCATGGGTGTGGCCGGTCAAAATCACATCGATACCGGTAACGCGCGTCGCCATGGAGCGATCCACGTCAAAGCCGTTATGAGACAGACAAACCACCAGCTCGGCACCTTTAGCCCGCACTTCGTCAACCATTTTTTGCATATGGCTATCGCGGATACCAAAGGAATACTCAGGAAACATCCAGCCCGGATTGGCGATTGGCATATACGGGAAAGCCTGACCAATCACGGCGATTTTCACACCGCCGCGCTCGTAAAACTCATAAGGCAGGAAGTCTTCCGAGGGTTCTTCCCACTCTTTGTCAAAGATATTCTGACCAAGGCCGGGGAAGGCTAGCCCGTCTACGATCTCGCGCACCCGCTCGGAGCCAAGCGTGAATTCCCAGTGAAAGGTCATCGCGTCGGGCTTGAGCGCGTTCATCACATTCACCATGTCTTGACCTTGAGTCATTTGCGAGGTCATCGAACCTTGCCATGTATCGCCGCCATCGAGCAGCAGGGCTTCAGGGCGGTCCGCGCGGATCGAATTGATCACCGTGGCACAGCGATCCAAGCCGCCCATTTTGCCGTAGCCTTTGGCCAGCGCGCTAAAATCTTTGTAGGTGAGCGCATAGGCTTCGGGCGTGCCGGGGGTCATATTAAACAGATCAAGGAAATCTTGGCCGGTCACATGCGGTGGCAGGCCCGTGGCCGTGCCAACACCGATATTCACTTCAGGTTCGCGAAAATATATCGGCTTGAGCTGGGCGTGGATATCGGTGATATGGATCAGCGTCACATTGCCGACTTTATCAAAATCCAGCAATTGATCCTGTGTAAGCGCTTGTTGTGCTGCCAAACGGGACCAGTTTCCGATGCCGGAAGCACCGTAAATTGCCGATGCAGCGACCGACGCTTGCAAAAAATCGCGACGTGAAATCATATCTATCTCCGAAGATTTGGGGGAAAAAGCAAGGCTGCCAAATAGCAGTCCAGCATTGGCCCCTAAGGCAACGCGCCCCCCATAAAGGGGAGCGCGCTATAAGATTTAGTTGCGAACAGATGGTCCTTCGACCGAAAGCCCGTTCCCGCGAGACGCTACATAAAGCTCCAAGGCGCGGAATTCTTCAGATCCAACCGCATAAGGTTCTGCACGGATGTTTTTCATGCAGCCCTTGAAGCGCGCCTGAATGGAATTCAGCTTGGCGTTTTTCAAACGATAAACCGGGAAACCATTAGACTGGCCTTGTGAAAGACGGTCGGCGCGGATCATGTTGCCGAAGTTGGCTTCATGGCAATTGGCACAGGCCATATCCAGCTGACCAACGCGAGTATAATAAAGTTCCTCGCCTTGCGCCCAGATATCGGCAACCGGACCATCAATGGCCACATTCATCGGCATCCCGCGAGATTGCAGGCTGATCAATGCGACCATGGCATCCATGCGTGGTTTTGCCAGTGGAAGCGGCTCCGCCCCCATGTAGTTCACACGACTATAGTTGATATAGTCTTCCATGGTAAACATTTTGCCTTCGGCTTCGTTCCAGCGCGGTAGCACGGCGCGAAGTCCGGCAAATTCTTCCGGTCCGCCAACGTGGCAGCTTGCACAAGATTTACCTTCGGTGCCCTCAACGGTGTTCCAGTCATCAACGGCAACATCCACAAAGATCATGCCGGGATTTTCGAAATCATCCATTTGCAGCGCCTGGGTTTCGGTCGCCCGATATACCCAGCCGGAAATTACCTCGTCAATGTCGAGGAAATCAGGTGCGGGTGCGCGGGTTATCATGGTCGTGCCGTCAATAGAAAGCACGGCATCCAAATCAACCTGGGCATTGGCTGCACCGGTAAACAGAGCCGCGGTTGCAACAATTGCTGCACTTAGGGTCATTTTATTCATTATATATACCTCCCCTTTTGCGTTAACCCACGGTGATGTCTTTGGAGTCGGTATAAACCGAACCATTGTCATCATTCCATGTGAAGGTGAATGTGCCCGATTCCTGAATGACTGCCTCAAACTGGAAATAAGGGTTGGTCGAAATCGCGCCTTGCAAGATCACCTGAATCACGTTCTCGCCGTTAAAATCACAGGAGAAATGATTGATGATCGAACGTGGAATGGTATTGCCGTCGCTGTCTTTGCGCTGGCCGGATTCCATTTTGTGCGAAATCAGGGTTTTGATTTCGAATGCCTCGCCAGCCGTAGCTGAGCGGGGAACGCGAACGCGGGGTTTTGAATCTTCTGCCATGGTTCTTTTCCTCTCTGGCTCAGCCGCCGCAGCCGCCGATAGTTACTTTTACGGTGGCGATTGCTTGACGAACACTGCCGTCGGGCATTTTTGCCAGCGCATATAGATCCTGCGTTCCCGCAAGGCGACAGCGCGTGGAGCCACTTTGAGCGCCGGCAAGCGGGCCAAACTGAAACTCGACCACTTCCGGATTAGGATTGCCAGAAGCCAAAACCGTAATCGCTACAGCGCCGGGGGCAGAAACCGAAATAGGCACTGTGTTGCCGTTTTCGGCGATTTCAGGCGCCGTCAGCTCAACACCACCATCGGTGATTTCGCCACCATCGGCAAATGCGGCAATGGCATCTTCCCATGCACCAGCCAAGCTAGACATAGGCAACATGGTTGCCGCCGCCGCACCGGCACCCATGACAAGGGTG
>WFUK01000313.1 GCA_015485015.1 Paracoccaceae bacterium
TATCTGCGCCGCAATAAAAGCCTTGGTTTTGGCCTGTTTATCCTGCTGGCACTGGTCCTTTTCACCCTTGTTGGCCTGATGGTCATTGACCCAAAAGACGCCTACCCGCTTTCAGCCCCCACGCGGCGTGCCCCGAGCTGGGCCTATCCGTTTGGCACCGATTTTTTTGGCCGTGATCTGCTGGCGGTGATGGTGGTGGGCATGTGGCAAACCGCCTTTATCGGCTTGGTCGCTGGCGGGGTTGGCACTTTTATCGGTGTGGTGCTTGGCTTTACCTCTGCCTATTTTGGTGGCTGGCTCGATTCCGGCATTCGCGTGGTTTGCCAGATACTGACCCCGATTCCGGTATTGCTGATTCAGGTGGTGGTGGCAGGCTCGCTCGACAAACGCGATGTTACGATTTTCACCATGGCGCTGATTGTGGTCATGCTGGCCTGGATGGCCCCGACATTGGTGATCCGCTCACAGGTTCTCACCATGAAAGAACGTTCGTTTGTATCGGTGGCCAAGCTTTCGGGCGTTAGCGACATGGGGATCATATTCAAGGAAATCCTGCCCAATCTGATGCCTTTTGTGGCGGCGGCTTTTGTCGGGCAGATTTTTCTGGCGGTTTTTGCCTCGTTCTATCTTGCGGTGCTTGGCCTTGGCCCGCTGCGCGAGCCGCTTTTGGGGAATATCATCTGGCTGGCACAGGCGCAGGGCGCGTTTTTTAACGGCTGGTGGTGGTGGCCGGTGGCCCCTTCGGTTGGCATGATCCTGATTCTCGGGTCGCTGGCGCTGATCAATATGGGGTTGGACGAGCTTTCCAACCCGCGCATTCGGAAATCGGAGTGATGGTCATGAATGTAGAGCAGGTGCAAAATACACACCCCGAATTGGTTTTGGCAGAAACGCCTGTGCTTCAGGTGCAAAACTTTGAAGTGACCTATTATACCGATGCGGGGCGCGCCAAAGCGCTGGACGATTTGAGGTTCAGCCTGAAAGCCGGTGAGAAGCTGGGGATCGTGGGGGAATCCGGCTCGGGCAAAAGCACATTGGCTTTGGCCATGATGCAGATGATTAAAACACCCGGGCGTATTGAGGGCGGGCAGGTCTATGTGGATGGCACGGAGCTGATGGCGCTGAATGCCGAAGATATGCGCAGATCACGGCTGCAAAAAATAGCCTATATTCCGCAGGGGGCGATGAACTCGCTTAACCCGGTCATGCGCATCGGGGCGCAAATGGTGGATGCGGTCATTTCGCATGTGGAAAATGAAAGCAAGGCTGAAATCAAGGAGCGCTGTATGCTGGCGCTGGAATCGGTTGATCTGGCGCGCGGCACTTTCAAAATGTTCCCGCACGAGCTGAGCGGCGGTATGAAGCAGCGGGTTTGTATTGCGATCGGAATATTGCTGCAACCGCAGGTGATTATCGCAGATGAGCCAACCAGCGCGCTGGATGTGGTAACCCAGCGCCAGGTGATGGAAACCATCGACCGGGTGCGCAAAAAGATCAACGCAGCAGTGATATTGATCGGCCATGATATGGGCCTGATGGCGCAGTTTGTGGATAAGGTTGCGGTTATGTATGCTGGCCGGTTGGTTGAGGTCAGCACCGTGCGGCAAATGTTCACCGACCCACAGCAGCCATACTCCAGGGCGCTGATCAACTGCCTGCCCAATCTGGAAAACAAAGGTGTGTTTCAGGGCATCCCCGGCCTGGCGCCTTCATTGCTGCGCCTGCCCGGCGGTTGTGCCTTTCATCCGCGCTGTGCGTTGGCGCGCGATATTTGCAAAACCAGCCGCCCCGAGCCGCAATCCGATAAAAGCGGGCGCTCGGTGATTTGCCACCTGTTTGATAAGGAGGCGCAAAATGAGCCATCTTCTTGAGTTGAGAAATATCTCCAAGGTCTATTCTCGCGGTTTGATCAGCAAACAATCCACCACCGCATTGCAGGATTTTTCGCTTACCCTGCGTGAGGATGAGCCTTCGATATTAACGGTTGCCGGCGAAAGCGGCAGCGGAAAAACCACATTGGCCATGCTGCTCTTGGGGTTTATCGCGCCAACCACGGGGCAAATTATTTATCGTGGCAAGGATATCAGCACCCTGCGCGGCAGCGAAAAACTGGCCTTTCGCCGCGAGGTGCAGGCGGTGTTTCAGGACCCGTTTGCGGTGTTTAACCCGTTTTACACGGTGGATCATCTGCTGAGCGTGCCGATCAAAAAATTCAAGCTGGCAAAATCCAGGGCCGAAGCCCGCAATAAAATGGATGAAGCGCTCACCGCAGTTGGCCTGCGCCCAGAGGACATTATCGGGCGGTTTCCGCACCAGCTCTCCGGTGGTCAGCGCCAGCGCATCAACGTGGCCCGCGCTTTGCTGCTCAAACCCCGCCTGCTGATCGCTGATGAGCCGGTGTCGATGGTGGATGCATCCCTGCGCGCCAGTATTTTGGAAACCCTGCGCAACCTGCAACGGGATCACGGGGTTTCGATCATCTATATCACCCATGATCTGACCACCGCCTATCATATCGCCAAATCCATTATCGTGCTTTATCGCGGCGCGGTAATGGAGACCGGGGAGGTCGAGGCCGTTATCAAACATCCCCAGCACCCCTATACCCGGCTTTTGATCGACTCCATCCCCTGGCCCAATCTGGACCAGCGCTGGGGTGAGCAAAAGATTATCACCCGCGAGTCCAGCGGGGCAGGGAACGGCTGCCCGTTCTTTAGCCGATGCGCCCAAGCCAATGAGCAATGCAAAAACCCCGCGCCTTTGTTCAGCATTGCCCCCCATCAGGCGGCGGCGTGTTTTCTGCACAGTAACAAACCCGAGCTGGAAGCGGCCGGAATTTCCGAGACCTTACCGACATGAGTATCTTTCTCCGCCTAAAACACCAAAACCACGCCGTTTTGCCGCCGCCTGTCAAATGCGGCCGATATAAGAATTTGGAGCGCTAACATGAAAATTGCACTTACCGGAGGCAGTGGCAGGCTCGGGCAAGCTATCCAGGCTGAGGCGCTGCGGCGGGGGCACGGCGTTGTCAGCATTGACTTGATGCAGCCGGCCAGCCAGGAACCAGCGCCAAATCTGCGGTTCATCAAAGCCGATACCAGTAGCTTTGAGCAGTTGGAAAAGGCCTTTGAGGGGTGTGATGCCCTGATCCACATGGCCGCAATTCCCTCTCCCGGGAGGCTGCCGGACCATCAGGTGCATAATAACAATGTTGTTGGCAGCTATAATGCCTTGCGCGCGGCGGTCGAGCAGGGGATTACCAGTGTGTGCCTCGCTTCAAGCGTTAACGCGGTTGGGCTGCTATTCAGCCAAAACCCCCGGTTTGATTACTTCCCGATCGACGAGGCGCATCCAAATTATTGCGAGGACCCATATAGCCTTTCCAAATGGATAGGCGAGCAACAAGCCGATGCCTTTGCCCGCCGCTACCCTGATATGCGCATTGCCAGTATGCGGTTTCATTTAACCGTGGAGGCGCGCGCTGACGGGGCGCGGATAAACTCGGCCAATGACAGGCTCGGGGCCAAACAGCTTTGGGGCTATACCCGTTTTGACGCCGCCGCTGATGCCTGCCTGCGCAGCCTTGAGGCGAGGTTTTCCGGCCATGAGGCATTTTATATCGTGGCACCCGATACCACCGAAGAGACCGATAGCCAAGCACTGGCGGCGCGCTATTACCCCGATGTAAAAATGAAATCCATGCTTGAAGGGCGGCAAAGCTTTTTCAGCGCCGCCAAAGCCGAGCGTTTGCTGGGCTGGGTGCATGACAGCCCGCAAGCCGCAGCAAATAACCCAAACCAAAAACACCCCGAAGGGACACAGAATGAAAATTACTGAAATTCGGGTGATCGTATCCTCACCGGGGCGCAATTTTGTCACTGTTAAGGTGATCACCGATGAAGGGCTATACGGTATTGGCGATGCGACCGTGAATGGCCGCGAGCTGGCGGTTGTCAGTTATCTGGAAGAGCATGTTATTCCCTGCCTGATCGGGCGGGACCCGATGCAGATCGAGGATATTTGGCAATATCTTTATCGCGGCTGTTACTGGCGGCGCGGCCCGATTACCATGGCAGCGATCTCCGGCATTGATATCGCGCTGTGGGATATAAAGGCCAAGGCGGCCAATATGCCGCTTTATCAGCTATTGGGCGGGGCTTCGCGCAGCAAAATCATGTGCTATGCCCATGCGCAGGGGCGCAGCATAGATGAGGTGGTCGAGGCGGTTATGGCCAAAAAAGAGGATGGCTATGTAGCGATCCGCGCCCAATCCGGCGTGCCGGGGTTTGAGGGAATTTATGGAATTGGCAGCAGCAAGGGCGAAAAAAACTCCCGGGCCCGGATCAAGAACCTGCCAAAGGAAGAGGTATGGTCAACCGAGAAATACCTGCCCCATATTCCAAAAGTATTTGAAAAACTGCGTGACGTGGTTGGCTGGGATACCCACCTTTTGCATGATGCCCACCACCGGCTAACCCCGATCGAGGCGGCGCGGCTTGGCAAGGATCTGGAGCCTTATCGGCTGTTTTGGCTGGAAGACCCGGTGCCAGCCGAAAATCCGGAAAACTATAGGCTGATCCGCAAACACACCACCACACCCATTGCGCTTGGCGAGATTTTCAACACCATCTGGGATGCGCGCCAGTTGATGGAAGAACAGTTGATTGATTATATCCGCACCACCTCGGTGCATGCGGGCGGGGTTACCGGCTTGCGGCGGATATTCGATTTTGCTTCGGTTTATGGTATTCGCACCGCCTGCCATGGCCCAAGTGATGTATCGCCGGTGGCGATGGGGGCCAACCTGCATGTTGATCTTTGGGTGCCCAATTTTGGTATTCAGGAGTTTTCCGGCTATCGTGAAGCGACCCATGAGGTTTTCCCGCATGCGTGGTCGCGTGATGGTGGCTATTTGCACCCCGGTGAGGCGGTCGGGCATGGGGTGGATATTGATGAAGATCTGGCGGCAAAATACCCCTATAAACGCGGATATTTGCCAGTAAACCGGCTGCAGGATGGCACGCTTTGGCATTGGTAAACCCATGAACAGCTTTTATGTCGGCACCTATTCCAAGCCTTTGGGTAATATGCAGGCCAATGGTGAGGGCATCTACCATTCTGTGCTGGAGCCGGAAACCGGTGCTTTTGGCCGCGCACTATTGGTGGCCGAAGCGATAAACCCCTCCTATCTCGCCTGGGGGCCGGGGCGGGGCAATCTTTATGCCACCCGTGAGGTTTTTGCCTCGGATGGCCCGGCTTTGCTGGCCTATAAGCTTGGCAAAGATGACAGGTTGGAAAAGCTGGGCGAGGCACCGGTGAAGGGCGAGCTTCCCTGCCATTTGGATGTGGATGAGCGCGGCAGGTTTTTGGCCTCTGCCCAGTATAAAACCGGCAACGCATTGGTTTTTAAGCTTTTACCTGATGGCGGCATCGGGCAGGAGCTGCAAGATATTCGCCATCGTGGCTCTGGCCCAAATCCACAGCGCCAAGAAGCCCCCCATGTGCATTTTGTGAAATTCACCACCAACCCTGACGAGCTGGTGGCGGTTGATCTGGGAATTGACCAGCTGCTGCGCTACCCTGTTGAGCCGATGTCAGATAACCTTGATGCTGAAAACCCAATGGTGGTGAAGGTTTCTCCGGGGGCGGGGCCTCGGCATTTTGTCATGTCGCCCGATGGAAAACACGTGTATTTGTTTAGCGAAATGAGTGCCGAAATATTCCACTTTGTGCGTGAAGGGATGCGGTGGCACCAGCGGCAGACCATCTCTGCCTGCCCCGGGGCATCCGCCGTTTCGGGGGCCGCCATTCGCCTTTCACCCTGCGGAGCATATCTTTATGTATCCGAGCGCAGCCGCTCCGAAATTATCTGCTTTGCCATTGACCCGCCCAGCGGTGCGCTGGTGTTACAGCAGCGGATCCCCAGCGGCGGGCTTGGCCCCAGAGATTTTGCTTTTACAAAAGACGGGCGGTTTATGGTGATCGCCAACCAGCTTTCAAACAGCTTGACCAGCCTGCGGATTGATCAAAAATCGGGGCAGATGCAGGCAACCGGCCATGAGCTAGCGATCGGCAGCCCGGTCTGTGTGCTGCTATGAGGAAAATCGCCTGCATAGGGGAGGCGATGATTGAGCTGAGCTTTCCTGCGGGGCGGTTTTCGCAAGCCAATATTGGTTTTTCAGGAGATGTGCTGAACACTGCGGTTTATCTAAAGCGTGCCATTGGGTCGCAGGCTGAGGTTGCTTTTATATCCGCGCTTGGCTGTGATCAATTCTCAGCGCAGATGGTTGCCTTCATAGAGCGCGAGGGCGTGTGGGTTGATAAAATCACGCGCATACCCGAGCGACTGCCCGGGCTTTATGCCATTATGACCAACACTGACGGCGAGCGCAGCTTTACCTATTGGCGAGAAAACTCCGCCGCGCGGATGATGTTTGAACAACAGGATTTTAGCGCTTTAGACGGGTTTGATACCCTCTATTTTTCGGGCATTACGCTGGCGATCCTGCCAAAAGTAACGCGACAGGCATTTCTTGAGCGCGCCAAGGCCCTGCGTCAGAAAAAAGGCGTTACGGTTATTTTTGATTCCAACTATCGCCCCGGTCTTTGGGAAAGTGAGGCCGAAGCGCGGGTCTGGGTTGAGGCGGCGTGGCGTATTACGGATATCGCCTTACCCTCTCTGGACGATGAAATGGCGCTGTTTCGGGATGCTGGTCTGAATGGGGTTTCAGCCCGGCTCAAAAGCTATGGTATCAAGCAGGGTGCGATAAAAAACGGTGCCGCTGGCCCAACCTCCATCGCTGACATCGGTCAAAAACCCGATTACCCGCAAGCCAGAACCGTGGTGGATACAACCGCCGCAGGAGATAGCTTCAATGGCGCGTTTATTGCGGCACTGGCAGGCGGGAAGGGCCTGCAGGATGCCCTGACCCTTGCCCATACATGCGCCGCCAGGGTTGTTGGAATTTCCGGTGTTTTTGAAGATGCATAGATTTATCTAAACCAGTAATACCAAAAAAGAAAGATTGAAAGAAGTTGACATATCATAGGTGATGCTCACAGTAAGGTGTAGCTTGGGTATCGCCGTAATTTCCATATATAGCGCAATATATATGAGGGTGTAGTGAGGTTTGTGCAAAATTACTTGATCTCACCTATGATCAAAGCTACAAATAATAGCAGTCATACCATAATTATAGCGACGGATATTTTTCTTTGCTGCCCGTTGCCAATTTAGGAGAATGTTTTGGATATCAATGAAACCCGATTAATTGGCCGCACCAACGTTTCCATGCCGATATTTGGCCTTGGGGCAAACCCGCTGGGCGGCCTGTATGAGCCTATTTCGCAGGAAGATGTGGCCAAAACCATTGATCGCGCCTATCAGGCCGGCGTTAAGTTTTTTGATCTTGCCCCGGTTTACGGATACGGAAATGC
>WFUK01000314.1 GCA_015485015.1 Paracoccaceae bacterium
AAATAATCATCCATTTCGGGGCTTTATTATGTCTGAAGATCAAATCGAAACCAGTGAAGAATTCCGCTTTCCCTGCCCTGAATGTGGCTCTGAAATGCGCTTTGATCCGGAATCAAACAAGCTGAAATGCCCCTATTGCGGCCATGAGCAGGATTTTGACGGCGAGGGGCAATCCGGCCTAGCCAATACCGAGCAGGATTTTCAGGCGGCCCTGAATAATGATCTGCCGGCCGAAGATATGGAAGAGACCCGCATCACCGATTGCTCGAATTGCGGCGCGCAGGTGGAATTTGACGGGGATAGCTATTCCAAGGATTGCCCGTTTTGTGCCAGCCCGATTGTGCTGGAGCCCCGCATGGCCAAACAGATCAAGCCCAAGGGGGTAATTCCCTTTGTGCTTTCGGAAGACAAGGCCCGGGACGCGATGACGGCGTGGCTCGGGAAGCTCTGGTTTGCGCCGAACAACCTTCAGGAATACGCCCGCAAGGGCCGCAAGATGCAGGGCATTTATGTGCCGTATTGGACCTATGACGCGCAGAGCGAAAGCGATTATGCCGGCCAGCGCGGCACCTATTATTATGTCACCGAAAGCTACACCACCACCGTGGATGGCAAAAGCGTCACCCGAACCCGACAGGTACGCAAAACCCGCTGGAACCGTGTATCGGGGCATGTCTCAAAATGGTTTGACGATATTTTGGTGCTGGCGTCGAAATCTCTGCCCAAGCGCTTTACCGATAAGCTTACCCCATGGGATTTGAGCGCGCTGAAAGACTATAGCCCGAATTTTATCGCCGGCCATAGTGCCGAAGCCTATAGCGTTGAACTTGGTGAGGGATTTACCGAGGCGGAAGCGGTCATGGAGCGCGAAATCAGGGCGTTGGTAAAGCAGCAAATCGGCGGCGACGAGCAGCGGATTAACGCGCTAAACACCACCCTGAGCGCCATTACCTATAAGCATGTGCTGCTCCCCGTTTGGCTCGCCGCCTATAAATATCAGGGGAAATCCTATCGCTTTGTGGTAAATGGGCAAAGCGGCAAGGTGAAGGGCGAGCGGCCATGGTCAAAGGCGAAAATCGCGCTGGCCGTGGTGGCGGGTATTGCCATTATCGCAGGGGGTATTTGGCTGGTGCAGGCCTATAACTAAGCCAAAAATAAGGTGTGCATAAGGCCAACTATTTACACGGCGGCACTCTTAAACCGCCTTATGCACAGCCTCTATATGCTCGGCAATCGGGGCCATACTATGACCAAATATGGCCATTTTGTGAAATCTTCAAAAGTGGAATGTCATTGGATGAAGGTGTGCATACAAGGCCGAAATATCTACACGGCGACACTGACTAAATGACCCTGCATGCACGCGCGGATATTACACCTTCATACGCGCAATGACGTAAAGTAGTTTACAGCTTGCAGAAATATTACGTGGTTTTGTGGGTTTTCTTTACTGTTTCAGGCTAACCGCCTTCAAAGGCTGGGAAAATTCCCACACCGAAATAGATGCGTATTCGCTTTTAAATCACAACCTCCGATAGAAAACTCCGCCAAAGCCGATATTCATCCCAAATATAGTGCTAATTCCCGAAAATTCCGAATCGCCCGGAAGGATCAGCCTTCAAGCATGGCTTTTACATGCGTAAGCGTCAGCCCGGGGGCGTGCTCCACATCCGCCCCCCCGGAATTCTCCACATAGGCCTCCTGCAAGCGGTCCCCATACCAGTTCAGGCTCGGATGGCGCTCCGCATCCCGATCAAATAATATGTAGCTACAGCCGAGCTGCAGCGCCAGTTCATAGCAATCGATAATATCATGCGGATAGGGCGCGCCGGAAACCGCCCGCTCGTCTTTGTCCCGCACATCCACAAACCAGCCAAAACTGCTGCCTTTCACCGCAAAGGGCAGCGAGCAGGGCTTCCCGACAAAGAAATTGCGGGAATCCTCCCCCATCCGGCGGCGGGTATCTTCGGTAAGATGCCCGGTAGAAATATCCAGCATGTGTTGCACAAAAAGTGACATGGTAAGCCCTGTTTTCGATATCCGCCCCCATAATCCTCCCGTCAGGGTAACCACGAGGTTAAAAACCACCGGCTTCGGGCCGGGTTTTTGAGCGCGATTTACAACAAAACATAGGTAAATTGACCAGTTTTCGACATTTTGCCAATTTGAAGTTGACGCGCCATGCAGCGCGCGGCATGAAAAACCCATGATCATATATAAAATATTCCGCCAGAATGAATGGCAAGATTTGCACGAAAACGGCTCCACATTGGGCGCGCCGATTGACCTCGCCGATGGCTATGTGCATTTTTCTACCGCCGAGCAAGCCACCGAAACCGCCGAAAAATATTTCGCGGGGGTGGCAGGGCTGATGCTGCTGGCGGTGGAGGCCGATCAATGCGCCGAAATCAAATGGGAGGCTTCGCGCGGTGGCGCGCTGTTTCCGCATCTTTACCGCGCCCTGCGCTTGCAAGACATCCTGTGGGCCAAGCCCTTGCCCTGCGAGGGCGATGGCCATGTTTTCCCCACCGGCCTATCGTGAAGCGGCTTTTGCAAAATCTGGCCCTTCCGGCGCTGCATTTATTGCCCCCCGAGGCCGCGCATCGCGTCGCAATTCAAGGCCTGCGCATGGGGCTATCGCCCGCGCCGGGACCAGTGCGCCTGCCCCGGCTGGCCTGCAAGCTGGCGGGGCTGGATTTGCCCAATCCAGTTGGCCTTGCGGCCGGATTTGATAAAAACGCCGAAGCGGTCGCGCCCTTGCTGCGCTCGGGTTTTGGCTTTATCGAGGTCGGCGCCGCCACCCCGCTGCCCCAGCCCGGCAATCCAAAACCGCGCCTGTTTCGCCTCACGCCGGATCATGCCGCGATCAACCGTTTTGGCTTTAATAATCAAGGTATGG
>WFUK01000315.1 GCA_015485015.1 Paracoccaceae bacterium
GTGTTGTGGTTGCCGGGTCCCCCTTTTGGGAGGCCGCAACAATCGCGGATGCTTGATGGCGGCGCGAGTGTGATGCTGCCCCCAGTGCTATGGTTGGTGCGCCGCCGCCGAGCCGAAGGCGAGGCTCGGTTCCGGCGCGATAGCGCCGGAAGTGGGGCTTGATGCGGGTAGTCGTTTAGCGATTCAGCCACCACCAGGCAAAGGCCAGGTTGGGAAGCCAGCAGAGCCACGCCAGATAGACCGAGGCTTCGGTATAGCTGAAGCCAGCGGCCATGAATCCGAGCAGGTAGAGCCGCAGGGTGACGCCTGCGAAGGTGAGAGCGAAGGAATAGACCATCCAGCGGCGATGCTTGCCGATGCGGCGCGCCATGGCATGGCGAACGGCGATGATGGTGCTGCCAACCCATGCAATGGCCAGAGCGGCAAAGCCCGCTTGGGTAGATACTCCGCCAGCGGCATTCAGCGCCACAAATAGCCCCGCGATGCCGCTAATGAGGATCGAAAGCGCATAGGCGCGGCCCAGCCAGCGATGCAGCGGTTTGTGCCGCCGAAGGCTGGGGAAAAACTGGATCGAGCCGATGGCCAAGGCGAGTGGCGCGAAGCTGACATGCAGGGTGAAGGCCAGCCGTTGCCCCTCTATTTGCCCGAGCATTTCCGGAAAAGATAGCGGCAGGCCGAGCGCTAAAAACCGGTAAGAGGCGAGCGCGATGAGCAGACTTAGGATGGTGACGGTGAGCAGAGAAAAGCGGGTGAGGGTCATGGTGATTCCTTAACTAGACGGTGTCAAGTTAGAGCTTTTAATTGACACTGTCAAGCCAAGTGTTACATTCCCCCTATGACAAAACAAAAACGCCATCACGGCGATCTTTACGAGGCGCTGATTGTGGCGGGTATCGAGCTGATGGAAGCGGGCGGGCCCGAGGCTTTGAGCCTACGCAAATGCGCGGCCAGGGCAGGGGTTTCCCACGCGGCACCCGCGCATCATTTTAACGGGGTCGTCAGCCTGAAAGCCGCGATTGTGGCGCGCAGCTATGGTATTTTCACCAAGACTATGCAGGCGCATCGCGAAGGCATAAGCGAGCCGCGCGCGCGTTTGATTGCGATTTGCGAAGGTTATCTGGCGTTTTCGCGCGAACACAACGCGCTATTCCGGTTTATGTTTCAGCCCTTTGCGGATGAGGCCGCGCAGATCAATCCGCCGATATTGCAAGAGCTGGAAGCGCGCTCTGCGGCGGCTTACGACGAGCTGGCGCAGGCCTGCGCCGCTTTTGCGCCGGTGGGCGGGCAGGCGCGGGGCACCGAGACGCTGGTTTGGTCATTGGTGCATGGCTATGCGATGCTTTTTGCCAGCCGCGAGGGCAGCGAGACACCCCATGGCCGGCCGCCCGATTTTGCGCAAATCCTGCCGGAATTCCAGCGCCTGTGAATTATTTGGGCCAAGGGGTAAATTTCCGCTTGCAGCCAGTTCTGAATTCTCTATATACAGCCACACGAAGCGGGCGTAGCTCAGTGGTAGAGCACTTCGTTGCCAACGAAGATGTCGTGAGTTCGAATCTCATCGCCCGCTCCAATTCATCCAATCACTCTATAAAAATGAAAAATCCAAAAGGTTTTTAGCGGATATTGTGCTATGCTCAGCGTAACTATCAGGAGCTTGCTAGCCTTATGCCGATTTTTCAGTTTTTTAGCCCGGCCAAGGTTTGGAGCCATGGAGAATTCCATCAGCCGTGGGCGCATGGATCGTCTATATTCGAGTTTTTGTCTGATGATCCGGATGGAGGTTCAGAGCGGAGCCTGCCGGATGAGGAAAAGCTGTTTGAGCCGATAAAATCCGCTTTGCGGCCGGGGCGCTTGACAACCTGCTGGGCGGTGCTGCTGCGGATGGCTTAAAGCAAGCAGCCATGTATTACGGTATGATCCAGAAAGTGGTGAGCTGGCCCAGCAAGACCAATATCGCAAAACTATATGCGGCTCTGATGCAGGAAGGGGCGATATATACTGTTGATGGCCTAAGTCAGATGGTGCGGGATACCGGCGGTATGGCCCCGCAGAAATTCCGGACACTATTCAGGTGGATGGCCACCAAGGCCCCCGATCGGGAACCGGTAAAAATAGCTATCGCGATGCTGGGCCTTTTGGAAGGCGCAGAGGACCGCGCGCTGTTTTTGACCTTGGGCCGCCATGAGGAATTTGCGCTTTATGTGGCGGTGGCGTTGCAAAACACGCTTGAGAACCCGGATAGGGATTTGTGGAATATCGCGCAAAAGCTTGAAGGTTGGGGCCGGATAAATATTATCGAGCGACTGGCCGATACCACGGATGGGGATATCAAGCACTGGCTGGTGCGCGATGGCTACAAAAACAATATTATGTATGAATATACCGCCTATATAGCGGCGGTTACCGGAGATCTGGCCACTGAATTGGCGAGCGACGCTCCCGCGCCAGAGGTGCTGGATGGTGCGGCTGAAATACTGACTGCGCTGTCCGCTGGAAGCCCGGGCGAAAGCATTTCAGCCTATGCCGAGGCCCCCATCGCTGTCGCTCGGTTTTTGGCGCATGTGCAAAACGGGCAGGTCAATATTCTTCGTCTAAATGCGGTCAGCGAATTACGCCGCTATTTCAAGCACGCCCAAAATCAAACGCCGTGGCAGGAAGCTGAATGGCAATCGGCTATCCGCGTTATGGCTGAAATTCTGGAGAATGAAACCAATGTGGCGCTGGTTGATCAAGCGCTCTGGAGTGGCTCAAAAGACGGGTTTTGGATGGCGCGGCTGGTCGCAAATGCGCTGGGCATAGACACATGGGATGCCAGCTTGCAGCAGCATATTTCTGGCAATGAGCAGTGGTACTCCCTGATGCGAACCAAAGATCCGGCTCGGATTGACCGCGTCATTGCCTTGGCAGAACAAACGCTTCCATTAGAAGAAATTGCCAGCGGGCCGGACCTGCTCAATGGGCTGGGTTTGGAATTCAAAAATCATTCAGCCATAGATTTTATCGTGCAAGATCTAAAACTATTTCCGGGCAAGGGATGGCGCCTTCTATTGGTGGCTCTCAAAAGTCCGGTAATCAGGAATAGAAATATGGCGGTGAATGCGTTGGTCGCGTGGGGTAAGGAGAATTCCCCAGCGGAGGCTCGGCACGAAATTGGGCAAGCCCTGCGGAGCGAGCCTGATGAAAAACTCAGGGTTAGGCTGGCGAAATTACTGGAAGAATTTTCATAACCCGCCCCGCCAAGCTGACCCAAATTGCCGCAACCCCCGTTTTTTGCGTTGGTTTCCCATTGGAAACTTTGCAAATGGCGTATATTGCGTTACAGCTAATCCCGACAAATAAAGTTTTGTGGAGACTGACATGAAAATAGGTGCGCCAAAAGAGATATTTGCCGGAGAAGCGCGGGTGGCAATGACGCCGCAATCCGCCGCGGCTTTGCAAAAACTCGGCTATGAATGTGTGATTGAATCCGGGGCTGGGGCTGGGGCCAACTTCTCCAATGATGATTATCGCGCGGCCGGTGTGGAGG
>WFUK01000316.1 GCA_015485015.1 Paracoccaceae bacterium
CCGTATCTGACGGGGTGTTTGGCCATAGGATAGCGCAGAATAGAGCGTTAGGCAACCAGTCCGTTTTGGGCGGCAAAGCCATCAACCGGCACGCCGATGGCGCGGCAGATATTATAGGTCAGATTGGGGTTGTTGAGGGTGTAAAAATGCAAATGCCGCACGCCTTCCTGCATCAGATCATCGCACATTTCGGTGGCCAGCGCGGTGGAAAGCACCTCGACCGCCTCCGGCGTATTGGCATTTTCGAAGGCTTTATGCATCCAGTCCGGCACATTGGCTTGGCACATTTTGGCAAAGCGGGTCATTTTCTCGAAATTCTCTATCGGCAAAATGCCCGGAATGATCGGCACCGAAATGCCGGCCTTGACGGCTAAATCGCGGAACCGCAGGAAATCATCCTTATCAAAGAAAAACTGGGTGATGGCCTGAGATGCCCCCGCATCCACCTTGCGCTTGAGGTTTTCAATATCGGCCTCAAGCGAGAGCGCATCGGGGTGCTTTTCGGGGTAGGCCGCGACGGAAATATCAAAATCACCCGCCTCTTTCAGCCCTTCCACCAGCTCGGCCGCGCTGGCAAAGCCCTCGGGATGCGGGGTGAAATGGCTTTCGCCCTTGGGGGCATCGCCGCGCAGGGCGACAATGCGCTTCACGCCCATCTTGGCATAGGCCTGCGCCACCCCCAGCGTTTCGGCCTTGGAGGCACCAACGCAGGTAAGGTGGCCAGCGATATTTAGCTTGGCACGGTCTTTGATGGTGGCAATCGCCGCCATCGTCCGCTCCCGCGTCGCGCCGCCCGCACCGTAGGTGACCGAGACAAATTTCGGCGCTAGCGGCGCAAGTCGCTCCACCGAGCGCCATAGCCTCAGATTCGCGTTCGTTGAATGGGGAGGGAAAAATTCAAAGGACAGACTCAAGGTCTGTTTTTCAGTTTCTGTGTGCATCGGTCCATACCGTCAATGAGTTTTGCTGTAGGTCCAACATACAGGCTTTTGGCGACAATTCAACCGTCCTTTCCGACGCACCCTTTACAAACGGGGCTTTCCGCCCCACATCTGCAAAAAACAGGAGTGAGAACATGGCGAAATTTGTAATTGTATATTGGCGGGATATTCCGGCGCAGGTGATTGTGGGCAAAGGGCGACGGGCGGCGAAGGTGCAGCTGCCGGAGCGATTCGAGCAGGCGATTGACCGCGCAGCGATGAAGGTCGGCGCGGCTGGCTCTGATGATTATCTGGCCCAATGGCGCAAATCGGCGCCGGTCGAGGTCTCTGGCAGTGATCAAGAGGTCGCAAATGCGCAGGCGGCGGCGCTGGAGCGGGCCTATGATCAAGACAAGATCAAATCCTTAATTGCGAATGACGGCTGGGAGCCAGCCTGACACGGAGCTGCCATGAATGTTGTGCCGATAAATGCCCGCCCTACCCCTGAGGGTTTTCTGAACGGGTTTTCCATTGAGGTAATGCCCCGGACAGCGGCTAAAATCCCCGATTTCAAGGCGATATTGCCAGCCGGCACGCGGGTTTACCTCGCGCATATAGCGGGCACCCCGATTGAGGAAATGCTGGCGACCGCCGCGCGTTTGGCGGCGGATGGCTTTGAGGTTATGCCGCATTTTCCGGCACGGATTATTGCAGATAAAGCCACGCTGGAAAATTGGGTGCAGCGCTATGCGGCGCTTGGAATTTCCTCGGCGCTGCTGCTGGCGGGCGGTGTTGATCAGCCGGTGGGGGCTTATTCGGACTCGATGCAGCTGATGGAAAGCGGATTGTTTGATGTCCATGGCTTCACCCGCCTGCATGTGGCAGGCCACCCCGAGGGCAACCGCGATATCGGCTCCGAGGCGGAGGTGATGGCGGCGCTGAAATGGAAATCGGATTTTCAAAACCGCAGCGATGCCCGCATGGGAATCACAACGCAATTTGTGTTTGAAGCCGAGCCGGTGCGGCAATGGTGCGAGCGGATGCAAGCGGCGGGCGTGCATATTCCGGTGCATATCGGCGTGGCGGGTCCGGCAAAATTGCAAACGCTGATCAAGTTTTCCATGGCTTGCGGGGTTGGTCCTTCGCTGCGGGTGCTAACGCGACGGGCGCGCGATATCACCAAGCTTATCCGCCCCTTCACCCCCGAGGCGCTGCTGGCGGACCTCGCTTCCAACTGCCCTGCGGCGATAGAATCGGTGCATTTCTTTCCGCTGGGTGGCATACGGGCGACAACCGACTATATTTCGGCGCAAAGCGACTCCGCTGCCCGCCTGCGAGCCTAAGGACATATTATGACCCGCACCATCATTGAATCAAAATCCCAAACCGCGATCATCGGGTTTGACCAGCCCTTCTGCGTCATCGGCGAGCGCATTAACCCTACGGGGCGCAAAAAACTGGCCCGCGAGCTGGAAGCGGGAGATTTCTCGACCGTTGAAGCCGATGCGCTGGCGCAGGTGGCGGCGGGGGCAACCATGCTCGATATCAACGCAGGCGTGGTTTATAATTCCAACCCCAACCCGAATGAAACCGAGCCGCCCCTGATGCAAGAGGTGCTGAAGCGCGTGCAGGCGCTGGTTGATATTCCGCTCTGCATTGACAGCTCGGTGCCCGCCGCGCTGGAGGCGGGGTTGCAGGTGTGCGAGGGTCGCCCCTTGCTAAACTCGGTAACCGGCGAGGAGGAAAAGCTGGAGCTTATCTTGCCGCTGGTGAAGAAATACAACGTGCCTGTGGTGGCGATCTCCAACGACGATACCGGCATTTCCGAAGACCCCGAGGTGCGCTTTGCTGTCGCCAAAAAGATCGTGGAGCGCGCGGCGGATTTTGGTATTCCGGCGCATGATATCGTGGTGGACCCTTTGGTGATGCCGATCGGAGCTATGGCCACCGCAGGCTTACAGGTGTTTGAACTGGTGCGGCGCTTGCGCCTGGAGCTGGGGGTGAATACCACCTGCGGCGCCTCCAATATCAGCTTTGGCCTGCCCAACCGGAACGGCGTGAATGCCGCGTTTTTGCCCATGGCGATGGCTTCGGGCATGACCTCGGCCATTATGAACCCGATGCACAGCCTGGAAATGGACGCCATCCGCGCCGCCAACCTGCTGACCAATAACGACGATCACGGCTCCGCATGGATCAAAGCCAACAAGCCAAAGCTGGCCGAGGGCGAAGTGGAAGCGGGCGCGAGGGGCGCGCGCACCGGACGGCGGCGCAGGCGGAGCTAAGCCAAAAAGGTATTGTGATAGGAAATCAACCGCTGGAAGTGCGCCTGAAGTGAACGCTTTAGGTGTTCGGCGTCTTTTACATTTTGGATATAGTCCACCAAGCGTTGATATTGCTCGATTTGCCGTGGCAAGCGTAGAGCCGAATCAAGCCGTTTCCTGATCTCGTCTTCAGCCATAACAGACACTGTTTCGACCTCGGGAAGGGAAAAATCTAGCGCGCCGGGATCGTTCGGGATTTTTCCGTTCATTAACGGCAGCTGCTTGTCAAAACGATGAAACAAATAGTCTTCAAGAACGGAAATTTGGCGTTGAGCCTCCACTGGCCACGCCATAACATAGGCGATCTCCCAAACATCTATTTGCCGGTTTGCAATAATATTTGACCTTGCAGAGGTAAGGTGCCGTTGCACCCGCGCTCTGATGCCGTCAGTTGATTGACCCACATAAATCGGGATGGCATCCAGATCACATAAGGCATAGACCCCCGTTTTGTTTGTGAGGTCTTTCATCGCCTGCTTTCTAAACTCTTTGGGGTCCATCTAGGCGGCCTGCTTTGAGCGTTTTGCCTTTAATATTGGCTCAAAAATACTATCGGCCAGATAGCGAACCACCGGAACCACAACACCATCTCCAGCGAGAAAATAAGCATCATTATAACGTTCGGGCAGGATATAATCGTCTGGCAAACCCATCAAGCGCGCTGCCTCTTTCTTTGAAAGTAGCCGCGCCTTAATCGTGTCCCCATCAATAAACATCACAGTTTGGCGAGAAGACCCGCCACGCGGCGTGCGGAGGCAGCCCGCCACACCATCCAATCGCAGCTCGGCTCTTTGCACTATTTTACCTGCGTCATTTGGCCGACCACGCTTGTAAATAGTGCCAACAACAAGCTTTTTTGATTTCTGCGCCGCTTCAAGTTTTACTCTATGGGTTTCGTTCATCAAGGAAATCAACCTATGGGTTTGCGCTTCTGAAAACCAGTTTTGATCTTCTGAACTGTGGTCAACAATTTCAGACAATTTCAAAATCCTTCCGGCGTGATTACTAAGTTTCCACCAAATCCATTGTTTCTTTAAATGTGACGGGAGCGCATCATATGCCTTTGTAATTTGGCTAACCGGAGTATCTGCCCTGTTTCCAACCATAGAATCCGGCAGTATTTGATCACTTCTGACGGCAATCACAAAAAGCCGAGGCCGTGACTGGGGCAAGAAATTACGAGCATCAACAATAGTTGCGCCAACAAAATACCCCAGTTTCACAAACGAATCTACAACATCTCTGAAGTCCTGCCTTTCGTTGGAAGATAAAAGGCCAGTGACATTTTCAAAAGCGATTATTTTGGGGGCATAACCACTATCAACGGCCATTTTTACATGTTCTATCCATGGAAAAAACACCGAGGATTTATTGCCCTCCAAGCCGCCACCAATCCCGGCCAAGCTGAAGTTCTGGCAAGGAGAACTTGCCCAATAAAGATCAATTTTTTTTGCAGGGCAGTTGGAGGAAGGTCCGCGATGTCACATTCCAGCAAATCGCTGGCGCTCCAATTCGCGCGGTAGGTCGCGCATTTCATGGCGTCGATATCGTTGGCAAGCACACATTCCCACGATTCACCCAAGCCAGCCCGTGCCATTCCCCCTCCAGCGAAGAACTCGGCAAACTTGAATTGTGGCATTATCGTCCTCCTTTTGTTCTGTTTGAAACTATAGTATGCACGTCTTGAGTTCAATAGTTTCCTATTGGAACAGCATCTTGAAACCCCGCACTACATGCCTAAATATTAGGCAAACCTATTCGAGGGAAAATTATGAACGATACACTCTACAAAACGCTGGGTGTGAGCAAGAGCGCCACCCAGAGCGACATTAAAAAGGCTTTTCGTAAGCTTATGAAAGAGCTGCACCCTGATCTTAATCCGGGTGACGCGGCTAAAGAAGCGCGGTTCAAGAAGGTCTCGGCTGCCAATGATATTTTGAGCGACGACAACAAGCGCGCGCTTTATGATCGTGGCGAGATCGATGAAAACGGCGCGGAAGTGGCGCAAAACCCCTTTGGCGGCGGCTTTCAACGCCAGCCGCGCGGGGGCCAGGGCCAGGGCTATGGCGATATGGGGGATATGTTTTCCCAAATGTTTGGCGGCGGGCAGCGCGGCGGCTTTCAGCAAGCGATGAAGGGGCAGGATCAGCGCTATAATATGCTGGTCAGCTTTACCGAAGCGGCGCTGGGCGGCAAAAAGCAGATCTATCTGGCGGATGGCAATCCGATCAGCGTCACCATTCCCAAAGGCATTGAAAGCGGCAAAACCATCCGCCTGAAGGGCAAGGGCCATCCCGGGCAAAATGGCGGGCCAGCGGGGGATGCGATGATTGCGGTCAGCGTGTCCAGCCATCCGGTTTTTAGCCGCGAGGGTCTGGATATCGAGATCACCCTGCCGCTCACGCTTTACGAGGCCGTGCTTGGGGGCAAGGTCGAAGTGCCAACGCTGAAAGGGCCGGTCGGACTGAATATTCCGGCGGGATCTAGCGGTGGTAAAGTGCTGCGCCTGAAAGGGCGGGGCATTGAAACCGCGCGCAAAAAGGGGGATCAGCTGGTCAGGTTGCAAATCCAGATGCCTGAACAGATCGACGAAAAGCTGAAAGCCTTTATGGAAGACTGGCAGGCGGAAAACAGCTATGATCCGCGCAAAAAACTAAAAACCGGCGCTTCTGCCTAGCGCCGGTTGAGTGGCAAGGGCGGCCCGCATGCCGCCTTTACCGCTGTTTTTATCGCGAGGTTGCGGCGGTATTATCAGCCGTAAACACATAATCATCCCCGCCAGCGCCACTATGACAAGCAATACAGCCCACATCCGCGCCCTTGGCGATCATGCCCGCCAGCGCCATGCCTTTGGGGTTTTTGTCCAGCGTGCCATCGGGTAGGAATTTCGCCCAGAACCAATCCTGATTATCCGGATCATAGCCTTCTTCACGGCGAAACATAACCGTCACGGCCCCGAGATGATCTTCGGGATTGCTCATCACCTCTTCGGCGCTCACGCCCACGGGACCATAATTGCGCTTGACGATCAGATCTCCGGTATAGCCATCAATCGTCACGGCGGTGAAAAAGGTTTCCAGCATCATGCCGTGCGGGTCGGTGCCTTCATAGGGGGCCACATGAATCTGGTTATCACCCGCAAGATTTATCGCGGTCATGGCCTGCCAAAGCGAGGCGGCATAGGCGGCATCCTCGTCCGAACCAAAAGGCGGCATGCCTTGCGAAACCGCCATGCTTGCGCCCATTCCGGCTAGCAAAGCCACACTCAAAATCCGTTTTTTCATTTCATTCTCTCCCTGTTTATTATCCTGATTTGAGCAGCATATCGGCATTTCAACACAGCTTGGGGTAAACCCTTTACACATCGGCTCTCGAAAAAGAGAGGCCAAGTGAACACCCGTGATCGCAAATCAGGCTAGGCTTGCCCCGATTGGAGGAAGTTATGAAATTTGTTTTGGCTGTCGGATTGGCTTTTATGGCCAGCGCCCCCCTTGCGCTGCCCATGGATAACGGGTTTTGCATTGAAAACGCTGCCGAATTTCAGGGGTTATTTGTGGTGGATGCGGGTGAATTTGGCCGCTGGAGCGCCGAGCTGGCACCGCAGGGCCAACTTTGCACCCTGCCCTCGCCCACCCCGATCAGCGGATTTGTCAGCGTTTTCACCTCGGAAGATGCGGTTGAGGGTTGCTCTAGGTTGGCCAAAAGCGGCAGCGTGCAGATCTTGCTGGATTATCAGGATTTTGACCGCTGCCAATGGCAAACCCGGCCCTGAACCGGTCGGAAATCGTGCTTTTCACTGGCGCAAAATCCGCTATGATGCCGCCAATCGCTTTGCTCCAAGGCGAGGATTTCAAATAGTGAAGCAGGCCCCGCATGAGCGATCAAGACCCATTGGTAATCTTCACCCCTTCCGGCAAGCGCGGCCGCTTTGCCATCGGCACCGCCATTCTGGATGCCGCCCGCCAGCTCGGGGTTGATCTGGATTCGGTTTGCGGCGGGCGCGGGATTTGCTCCAAGTGCCAGATCACGCCGTCCTTTGGCGAGTTTTCCAAATTCGGGATCGATTCCAAGCCTGACGCCCTGAGCGAATGGAACAGCGTCGAGGCGCGTTATGATGATATTCGCGGGCTGCCAAAGGGGCGGCGGCTGGGCTGTCAGGCCAAGGTGCTGGGGGATGTGGTTATTGATGTGCCCGCGGAATCCCAAGTGCATAAACAGGTGATCCGCAAGCGGGCCGAAGCGCGCGAAATCACCATTGACCCTGCCATCCGCCTGCTTTTGGTCGAGGTAGAGCAGCCCGATATGCATAAGCCCAGCGGCGATTTCGAGCGGCTGCAAGCGGCGCTGGAGGCGCAATGGCAGGTAAAAGCCGAGGCGTCCTTGCCCGTGCTGGCGCGGCTTCAGCCGGCCCTGCGCAAGGGGAAATGGCAGGTCACCTGTGCTTATCATGTGCCCAGCGGGCAGATACTGGAAATCTGGCCCGGCTATTTTGAAGGGCCACTTTACGGGCTGGCGATTGATCTTGGCTCCACCACCATTGCGGGGCATTTATGCGATCTCGCGACCGGCGAAGTTCTGGCTTCTTCGGGCCTGATGAACCCGCAAATCCGCTTTGGCGAAGACCTGATGAGCCGGGTTTCTTATGTGATGATGAACCCCGGCGGCGATGTGGAAATGACCACCGTGGTGCGCGAGGCGCTCAACACCCTGATCGGCGAGATCACCAAACAGGCGGATCTTGCGCCCGAAAACCTGTTTGACATGGTGCTGGTGGCCAATCCGATCATGCATCATCTGTTCTTAGGCCTTGATCCGGTCGAGCTGGGGCAGGCCCCGTTTGCGCTGGCGCTATCGGGTTCGCTTGATATTCCGGCCGCGGATGCGGGGCTGAAAATGCACCCAAGCGCGCGGCTTTATACCCTGCCTTGCATTGCTGGCCATGTCGGGGCCGATGCCGCAGCGGTGGCGCTTTCCGAAGCGCCCAATCTATCCGAAGATCTTGTGCTGATTGTTGATGTCGGCACCAATGCCGAGCTTTTACTGGGCAATAAAGACCGCGTTTTGGCCTGTTCTTCCCCCACCGGTCCCGCATTTGAGGGCGCGCAAATCTCCAGCGGCCAGCGCGCGGCACCCGGCGCAATCGAGCATATCCGCATCGGCGCGGATTTCGAGCCGGTGTTTAAGCTGGTGGGCAATGATCTGTGGTCCAACGAGGCGGGATTCGAGGATGCCGTGCTGAAAACCGGCATTACCGGCATTTGCGGCTCCGGCATTATCGAGGCCATTGCCGAAATGCGCATGGCGGGGATTGTTGACGCCTCCGGTCTGATCGGCTCGGAAGCGCAGGTCGGCACGCCGCGCTGCATTTCGGATGGCCGCACCCATGCTTATGTAATTTACGAGCCAGCGGATGGCCCGAAAATCACCGTCACCAATGGCGATATTCGCGCCATCCAGCTCGCGAAAGCCGCGCTATATGCCGGTGCGCGCCTGCTGATGGATAAATTGAGCGTAGACTCGGTGGATCGCGTGGTGCTGGCGGGGGCTTTTGGCGCACATATCTCGGCAAAGCACGCGATGGTGCTGGGTATGATCCCTGATTGTCCGGTTAAAAAGGTCACCTCGGCGGGCAATGCCGCAGGCACAGGCGCGCGGATTGCGCTGCTTAATCTGGCCTCAAGGGCCGAGATCGAAGCCACGGTTGGCGAGATCGAAAAGATCGAAACCGCGATCGAGCCAGCCTTTCAGGAACATTTTGTAGCGGCGACCAACATCCCCCACGCCACCGCGCCCTTTACCGGCCTGCGCGCCCACACCCCGCTGCCGGATGTGAGCTATAACGCCGCCAGCGGCCCGCGCAAACGGCGGCGGCGGTAGTTCATCCGGTGGCCCGCATACCAGAGCGGCTTTCAGCCGGGTTCAGCCATCATAATCCACCACGATCTTGGCGGTTCTGGCATGGGATTGGCAGGTCAGAATATAGCCCTGCTCCACCTCGTAATCCTCCAGCGCCTGATTGGCCCGCATCTCGACCTCACCCTCAACCAGCTTGGCCTTACAGGTCGAGCAAACCCCCGCGCGGCAAGCATAGGGCGCATCGAGCTTGGCATCCAGCGCCGCTTGCAGCACCGAGGTTTCAGGCCCAAGCGGCACCTCATGGCCAACCCCGTCCAGCAAAACCGTGGCTTGCATCGCGCCGCGAGGGGCCGCCTGGGCCAAGGGCGGTGCGGCTTGGGCGGCGCGTCCGGGCTGGTCGGCCAGAAACTGCTCTATCGATATTTGCGCAGGCAGCAGATGCTTGAGCAACCCCGCCTTCACCACCTCCATCATCGGTGCAGGACCGCAGATAAAGGCCTGCCCGACCGCCTCGATATTCACCCAGCCCTTGAATAGCCCCTCCAGCTTGGTCGCGTCCAACCGGCCAGCGAAAAGGTCTATATCCTGCGCGTTATCCTCCAGAATATGAATCACGTGAAAACGGCTTAGAAAGCGGTCTTTGAGATCCTGCAGCTCATCCCGAAACATGGTGCTGGCCACGGAGCGATTGGCATAAACCAGCGTAAACTCTGCATTTTCATCGTCTTGCAATGTGTCTTTAATGATCGAAAGCAGCGGGGTGATGCCCGACCCACCGGCAAAGCCAAGATTTTTCAGCCCCCGCTTGGCCCCGAAACTCCCCATGGGCGGCATGGCCTCTAGCACATCCCCGACCCTCACCTCACAATTGGCAAAGCTGGAAAATACACCGCCCTCCACCGCCTTGATCCCCACTTTCAGCCCCTCGTCAGAGGTGGCACAAACCGAATAGCAGCGGCGCAGCTCTACCCCGTCAAATTCTCGCCGGAAGGTCAGATATTGCCCCGCCTCAAAGCTGAAATCCCCGCTTTTGGGGGATAGGGAAAGCACCACGGCAGCATCGGTTTCACGGTGGATATCGGTAATTTCAAGCGGGTGGAAACGGGGCATATCTGGCTCCTAAATACATTTGAAAGCGTCAAAAGGCTCCAGGCACTCGGCGCATTTATAATGGCTTTTGCACGGGGTAGAGCCGAAGCGGGAAACAAGGGTGGCACTGGCCGACCCACAGCGCGGGCAGCTTGGCTTGCCCGCACGCGGCGGGGCAATACCATAGGCGCGCAGCTTTTCATGCGCCTCGGGCTTGATCCAGTCGGTGGTCCAGGGCGGCGCGATCTGGGTTTCTAGCCGCAGATTTTGCACACCTTTCGAGCGCAGCTTGGCCTCGATATCAAGGTTGATCACCGTGGTCGCGGGGCAGCCTGAATAGGTCGGCGTGACCTTCACCAGCACCTCGTCTCCGGCCTGCACCTCGCGGATCACGCCGAGATCAACCAGGGACAATACCGGAATTTCCGGGTCCGGCACCTCGGCCAGCCAGCCCCATATCTGCGCCTCCGTTACCATCGGGCATCCGGATAGGCGCGCTGCAAGAATTGCATGGTGGCCAGCATATGGCCCAGATCTTCGGTATGGGTGCCGCTGCGCCCGCCCTTCTGCGCAAAATCGCTTTCGGGGCGAATAAGCGTCGCCCTGGCCAGCGCGCGATCCAGCGCCGCATCAAAGCGCGCGCGCTGGCTGCTGGGCAGCGGCGCAATGCCCTGCTCTGCCATTTCCACGTCCAAGCCATCATCGACAAACATCTCGCCGACATAGGGCCAAAGCGCCTCCAGCGCCGCTTGCATTTTGGCGTGGCTTTCCGCTGTGCCATCGCCAAGGCGAACCACTAAATCTATTGATCTTTCAAGGTGGTAATCCGCTTCCTTCACGCATTTCGCCGCAATCCCCGCCACACGATCATCGCTGGAAAGGCATAAATCCGCCAGCCGCTCATGGTGCCACAGGTCAAACAGGAATTGCCGCATCAGGGTATGGCCATAATCGCGGTTCGGGCGCTCAACGATCAGCAGATTGCGGAAATCCCAGACATCCCGCCGGAAGGCCAGCGCATCGGCATCGCGCCCCTGCCCTTCGACCTCGCCCGCCAAGCCCAGCCATAGCCGCGTTTGCCCGATCATATCGAGCGCAATATTGGCCAGCGCGATATCCTCTTCCAGCACCGGCGAATGCCCGCACCATTCAGACACCCGATGGCCCAGCACCAGCGTATTATCCCCCATCCGCAGCAGGAATTCAAACATCACATCGACCCCACTTCGTCAGGGATGTCAAAAAACGTCGGATGGCGGTAGGTTTTGTCGTTTGACGGGTCAAACATCGGGCCTTTGCGGCCGGGCGCGCTGGCGGAAATATCGGATGATTTCACCACCCAGAGGCTTACGCCCTCGTTTCGGCGGGTATAAACATCGCGGGCATTCAGGATCGCCATTTCGGCATCCGGCGCATGCAGACTGCCCACATGACGGTGGCTTAACCCGTGTTGTCCACGGATAAATATTTCCCAAAGGGGCCATTCATTTGTCATGGTTTTACTCCGCTGCAATTTGTTGTTTTTTGGCATGCGCCATCAGCCCCTCGCGGAACCACGCGCCTTCATCATGGGCCATATTTCGCGCCCGCAAGCGGTCCACATTGCAAGGGCCATTGCCTTTCAGGACTTCGAAAAACTCGCGCCAATCAGGGTCGGTAAAGCGATAATGCCCGCTTTCAGCATCAAGCACGGCGTCCTGATCCGGCACCTCCAACCCGAGATATTCGATTTGCGGGATGGTTTGATCGACAAATTTTTGCCGCCCCTCGTCATTGGTCATCACCTTGATTTTCCACGCCATCGATTGCGCGGAATGCACCGAATCCGCGTCCGGCGGGCCAAACATCATCAGCGCCGGCCACCACAGCCGATCAAGCGCATCCTGCGCCATTTGCTTTTGCGCGGCAGTGCCGCCCGCCATTTTCATCATAATATCATAGCCTTGGCGGGCGTGGAAGCTCTCCTCCTTGCATATGCGCACCATCGCGCGTGAATATGGCCCGTAAGACGTGCGCTGAAGCGCGACCTGATTGACAATCGCCGCGCCATCCACCAGCCAGCCAACCGCGCCCATATCGGCCCAGTTCAGCGTCGGATAATTGAAGATCGAAGAATATTTGGCCCGTCCCGCCAGCAGATCATCTATCAAATCCGCCCGCGAAACCCCCAGCGTCTCGGCGGCAGAATAAAGATACAGCCCGTGGCCCGCCTCGTCCTGCACCTTGGCCAGCAGGATCGACTTCCTCTCCAAGGTGGGCGCGCGGGTGATCCAGTTGCCTTCCGGAAGCTGCCCCACCACCTCGGAATGCCCGTGCTGGCTAATCTGGCGCACGAGGGTTTTGCGATAACCGTCCGGCATCCAGTCCTTTGGCTCTATCTTTTCGCCCGCGTCAATGCGCTCTTGAAAGGCGCGCTCCTCCGCGCTCATCTCCTCCAGCGCTTTCACGCCCTTTCCGGTTGATTTCACTTCCTGTGCATACATGATCGCCCCATTAGCTGACTGCTCGGTCAATCTATACCGAAGATTGTCGTTTCAGCAACGAAAATTTTGCGCTTGCGGAAAATTCGGGCCTATGGCCATCTGCGTTGATGGATACTTCGGTCTTTTTTGCGGTTCTATTCGCCGCGCTACTGCATGCCAGCTGGAATGCGGTTATTCGCGCGGGCGGCAACCGCTTCCAGGGCGTGCTGCTGCTGACGGTTTCGCAGGGCTTTATGGGGCTGGCCATGGCGATTTTTGTGCCGCTCCCTTCGGGGAGGGTCTGGCTTTGGCTGCTGGCCTCGGGGGTTTTGCATGCCAGTTACAAGATGTTTCTTGCGGCGGCCTATCAGCATGGCGACCTCAGCCGCGTTTATCCGATTGCCCGAGGTGCGGCGCCGATGATGGTGGTGCTGGCGGGGTATTTTTGGCTGTCAGACACGCTGGCGGGCAAGGAATATATCGGC
>WFUK01000317.1 GCA_015485015.1 Paracoccaceae bacterium
ATTCATATCACCGGCCAGCGCATAGGCGACCACAAGCGGCGGCGAGGCCAGATAGTTGGCCCGCACATCGGGGGAAATGCGGCCTTCAAAATTGCGGTTGCCCGAAAGCACCGAGGTCGCCACCAGATCACCCTCGGCAATCGCCTCGGACAGCTCTTTTTGGATCGGGCCGGAATTGCCGATACATGTCGTGCAGCCATAGCCGACCAGATTAAAGCCAATTTTATCAAGGTCTTCTTGCAAGCCGGCAGCCTCAAGATAGGCCGAAACCACCTGCGAACCGGGCGCGAGCGAAGTTTTAACCCATGGTTTGCGGTTCAGCCCCAGCGCGGCCGCCTTGCGGGCTACAAGCCCCGCGCCGATCATCACATAAGGGTTGGAAGTGTTGGTGCAGCTCGTGATCGAAGCGATCACCACCTTGCCCGAAGACAGGGAATAATCCTCGCCCTTTACCGGAACCTGCTTATTCAGCGGCCGCTTGAAGGTGTTTTCCATTTGCCACTTAAAGGCCTCCACCGAGCCATCCAGCGCGATGTAATCTTGCGGGCGTTTGGGACCAGATATCGCTGGCACGATGGTTCCCATATCAAGGCTCAAAGTGTCGGTGTAAATCGGCGCATAATCCGCGCCGCGCCAAAAGCCGTTGGCCTTGGCATAGGCCTCAACCAGTGCAATCCGGTCCTCGTCACGGCCCGAAACGCGCAGGTAGCGCAGGGTTTCATTGTCAATCGGGAAGAAGCCGCAGGTGGCGCCATATTCCGGTGCCATATTGGCAATGGTCGCGCGGTCGGCCAGCGGCAGGTTATCCAGCCCCGCGCCGAAGAATTCGACAAATTTACCAACCACACCATGGGCGCGCAGCAGTTCCACCACCTTCAACACAAGATCCGTGCCCGTCGTGCCTTCCATCATTTCGCCGGTCAGTTCAAAGCCGACAACCTCGGGGATCAACATCGAAATCGGCTGGCCAAGCATTGCCGCTTCAGCCTCGATCCCGCCCACGCCCCAGCCAAGCACGGCAAGGCCGTTGACCATGGTCGTGTGGCTATCGGTGCCAACCAATGTGTCGGGATACACCACTTCGACGCCGTTTTGATCTTTATCCGTCCATACGGTTTGCGCCAAGTATTCAAGGTTTACCTGATGACAAATGCCGGTGCCCGGCGGCACCACTTTGAAATTGTCAAATGCCGATTGCCCCCATTTCAGGAAGGTATAGCGCTCCATATTGCGCTCGTATTCGCGCTCTACATTCATGGCAAACGCGCGCGGGGTGCCGAATTCGTCGATCATCACCGAATGGTCAATCACGAGGTCCACCGGCGTAAGCGGATTGATCTTTTCGGGGTCGCCACCAAGGCCGATAATGCCGTCGCGCATCGCGGCGAGATCCACCACCGCCGGAACGCCGGTGAAATCTTGCATCAGCACGCGCGCCGGGCGATAGGCGATCTCGCGCGGGTTTTTGCCGCCGTTTTTGGCCCATTCGGAAAACGCCTTGATGTCGTCCAGCGAAACGGTTTTGCCATCTTCAAAGCGCAGCATATTTTCCAGCACCACCTTAAGCGCGGCAGGCAGGCGAGAGAAATCGCCCAGGCCCGCAGCCTCGGCGGCCTCAATGGAATAATAGGCCACCTTTGTAGCGCCTACGCTGAGTTCGCGGCGGGTTTTTGCGGTGTCGGTTCCGACTTGGATGGTCATTTGGTGGCCTCCGGAGGTAAGGAATTGATTATTTCAGCCGATATGCCCCGAATCCATTTGAATTTCAATGAGGCACTATGACTTTGTGTGCAATCGTATACCGAACCCTGTGCCGCCCGTCAAGCGCCGAGCTTTACCCCATACGCAGCACAACGCTGCCAACCTTATGGCCACTATCCACCAAGCGGTGCGCCGCCCTCACATCTTGCAGGGCAAACACTTTACCGATAATCGGCTTTATGGCCCCGCTCGTGGCCAGCGTCGCCAGCAGAGCCAGATCTTCGGCCGTGCCCATTGCCATCCCGGCAATTGCGCGTTTCCCGTGACGCTTTGCGCGCAGCGGCGCAAGGAGCATCTCTCTCAGCCCCGCCAGCACCAGCAATAGCCGCCCGCCATCGCGCAAGGCCGGTTGGCTGCGCACCCAACCCGCATTGCCCACGGTGTCTATGATCACATCAAACGGCCCGTGATCCACAAAATCCTCGATCGCGTAATCGATGGTGGTAGCCCCAAGCCCTCGCACCAAATCAGCATTGGCCCCGCTGCATACCCCCAGCACCTCGGCCCCGAAATGCCGCGCTAGCTGCACCATCGCCACCCCGACCTCACCAGAAGCCCCATTCACCAGCACCCGCTCACCGGGTTGAATTTTACCTTTATCGCGCAAAAAAACCAGGGCAACGGTGCCGCCAAATACCAGCGCTGCAGCCTCTTCAAAGCCGAGGTCATCGGGCATGTTTGCGAGGGCCGCATCTGCCTTGAGCAGCTTAAATTCCGCGTGCGCGCCCATTTTGATGCCACAATCGCCAAACACGCGATCCCCCCGCTGAAAGCGCGTCACATTTGCGCCAACATCTGCTATTTCACCTGCAAAGGCGGTGCCAAGCACTTTCTGGCGCGGCCCGAAAAAACCAAAGGCAGGTCGCCCAAAGGCGCCAAACCCGCGCGGCATGCTCAGGCTGCGCGCCCGCCAGTCTGCTGAGGAAACCGTGGTGGCCCGCACACGGACCAGCACCTCATCCGGCCCGGGCCGGGGGGAGGGGATATCCTCAACCTGCACCACTCCGGGCGGGCCGTATTTGTGATAAACAGCGGTTTTCATATCGGTGCGGCCTCTCTGGAATAATGGTTGAGGCTGGGCGCATCTACGCTCCGCTTACTGCGGGTATTTTCGGGATCAGTTGCTATTTGCGTAATCACATTAGGCCTCTTTTGAATGCTGTTTTTTGGACGATGCCCTTGATCGCCACGGGGCGCAAGGGCATCGCGAGATTAACGCGTGCCACTGTATATACCTTTCCGCGCGCGCGGTTGTGTGCGCTTTTTCCGCCGCAATAGCCACTCCACAAATATCACATTTACCAGCAGCCCGATTAGCCGATTAACCTCTGCCATCCACGCAGGGAATTCCCCAAATGCCAGATATACCGGAATGGCAACAAAAGCGGTGGTGGATCCACCATAAACAATAGCAACGCCCCGCATAACCCACGCCCTATGCTGCGGGATTTTCCGGTTTTTCACCGCCCAGAGCGCCATCGAAAACGCAAATATCGTGCCGATGCCGGAGATCGTGAGCGTGGCGCTGTGCAGCCAGCCCGCAATAAACGGATTGAAGATGATCATCCAAAAGGATGACAAACTAAGCCCCAACGCCGCCAGCAGGGTCATCCGTCCTGAAATCTTGTGTAAGCGCGGCTTGTTTTGCCGCATCCACGTGGAAAACTGCAGCGGCACGGCTAACCAAAAAACCACACCCGCCACCGCGTGCAGGCCAATCGAAAAGGGGCGTGCATTGTAGATAGGCCGCAAGGAATCATGCGGCTCGCCCTGAATGAGCAGGCTTACTATAAACCCGGCAGGCAATGCGAGCAGCGCGCCCAAGAGCAGCAATCCGGTCACTATAATCCAGTTGGTTTTCGATAATTTAGACATAAGGTATCCTTTCGTCAAAAGACAAATGTTGAATGTTTTCATGTATATTAAGTGGTATCTTGGCTATGGCGGCGTAAAGCTGAACACTTCTTCCAAGGGCCGCTCGAAAGCCAGCGCGATCATAAAGGCCAGCTCCAGCGAGGGCGCGTATTTCGCCGCCTCGATCGCCACAATGGTTTGCCGCGTTACGCCCACCTTTTCCGCCAGCGTTTTTTGTGTCATCTCGCCATGCTCAAAGCGCAAACGGCGGATGATATTATCGACCTTGCCTTTGGCCATGCTAAAACCCCCGGTGATACAAAAACAGCTTCAGCAATGCCTCGACCCAAGCCGAAAGCGCGCAAAATACCAGCAAAAGGTTAAACACCCCAAAGGCCCCAAGCCCCATCGCCAAGGCGATCATCGAGACCACATAGCCCGCGCCAAACACATAGTATGACACGCGCAACCCGCGCAGCTCGATCAATTTATCACGCTCATCAACCACAAAGCTGGGCTTGGGATCATTTTGCAGGATCGCAAACAGGATATTGGCCAGAATAAGCATCACGATATGCACCACAATCCCTCCCGCCATCAAAGCCAGTATCGCCTTGCCCAGCAGCGCCAGTCCGGCCGCACCTTCAAAGCGGCCCTCACCATACATGCCGGAAACCACGGTGTAATATACCGCAAATATCACCACCGTACTGGCCAGACCGGCATAGGTATTCTTAACCTCAAAACTCATCGAATCGCTCCTTCATTCCGAATCGTGTATAACATCTTTTACATTGAGTAAGCCAAAGCCAACCTTGTGTCAAATATGTTTTACATGACAATTACCATTCGCCCTTCCCCCGCTTGCGCCAATAGGCTAAGCCTCCCCCTATGAGCCTTAGCGTCAAAAATCTGTCTTGCCAGCGTGGCGGGCGCACTATTTTCAGCGAGCTTTCGCTGGAAATTGCAGCGGGTGAGGCCGTGCTTTTACGCGGACCAAATGGTGCGGGGAAATCCACTCTGCTGCGGGTTATCGCGGGGCTTATTCCGGCGCAGGCGGGCGAGATCAGCCTGAATGGCACCGATTTTGCCGAGCGCGATGATTTTCAGGGGCAGATCACCTATGCGGGGCATCTGGATGCGATCAAACCCCAGCTATCTGTGCGGGAGAATTTGCAATTCTGGGCCCAGCTTTTCGAATCCGGAAACCTTGATCAAACCATGCAGGATTTCCGGCTCGACGAGATCGCAGATCGCCCTGCCCATGCCTGCTCGGCCGGGCAAAAGCGCCGCCTCGGCTTGGCCAGAATCGCCGTTACCAGCCGCCCGCTTTGGCTGCTGGACGAGCCGACGGTTTCGCTGGATACCGAAACCACAGCCCGCTTTGCCGCCACAATTGATGCCCATTGCGCAGCGGGCGGCATCGCCTTTATCGCCACCCATATTGACCTCGGCCTCAAGGCTCCACGCAGCTTTGAAATGCAGGCCCATGTGCCGCAAAAAGACGCGCCCGAGCATGATCCGTTTCTCAAGGGGGAGTGGTAATGCGGGCGCTTTTAATTCGCGAAATGCGCCTTGCCTTGCGCTCGGGCGGCGGCGCGGGGCTGGGGCTGGCGTTTTTCCTGATCGTGGTTATGCTGGTGCCATTTGGCGTCGGGCCGGACCAAGCCATATTGGGAAAAATCGCCCCCGGCATTTTGTGGATCGGGGCGCTTCTGGCCAGCCTGCTTTCGCTCGACCGCCTGTTTCAAACCGATAGCGAAGACGGCACGCTGGATATTTTAGCCCTCTCCCCGATGCCGCTGGAGCAGCTCGTAGCGGTTAAGGCTGTTGCCCATTGGCTGACCACCGGCCTGCCGCTGGTGATCATGGCGCCGATCCTCGGACTGACGCTAAATCTACCGGAAAGTGCTTATTTCTGGCTGGTTGCCAGCTTGGCAGCCGGCACGCCGGCGCTGTCTTTTATCGGTGCGGCGGGGGCGGCGATCACGGTCGGGGTCAAGCGCGGCGGGCTTTTGTTATCGTTACTTGTATTGCCGCTTTATATCCCGACCCTGATTTTCGGGGCCAAAGCCACCAGCCTCGCAGCAGATGGGCTAGACCCGACCCCCGCCTTCCTGATGATGGCGGGGTTAACGCTGTTTACCCTCGCGCTCACCCCTTTTGCGGCGGCCAAAGCCCTGCGCTCACATCTAAGCTAGAGCGGCCAAACTCAAGCGATAATCCCCACGTTATCCCCCATATCCAACCCGGGAAATACGGTTGAACCGAGCGCGCTGGCTTCCATGCCAAACAGATCCCGCAGCGCCCAGCCCAGATAGCGGCGCACATCACTGGTTGGCTCCAGATCCCGATTTTGGTATAGATCCAGCTCGCCCAGCCCCGGCCATTGGCCAAAAACCTGCCCGCCATTGATCGCACCACCGGCCATCACCATCGCGCCACCCGTGCCGTGATCCGTGCCGCTCGTGCCATTTTCCGCCACGGTGCGGCCAAATTCGGTGATCGCCAAAACGGTCGTGCGTTGCCAATTGGACCCAAGCCCTGCTTTCAGAGCGAGAATCGCTTCGCCCAGCTCGCCCAGCGCCCTATTCAAGGTACCGCGCTGGTTATTGTGCGAATCCCAACCATTGATCGAAAAACTCGCGATGCGGGTTTCTTCGTTCAGCCGCTCGGCGGCAAATTTCGCCAGCACCTTGGCGCTGCCTCTGCGGCCACCCGTCTCCATCATGTCGGTCTTGGCCGAAATTTCGAGCGCCATCAGCGCCGAGGTTTCAAACAGCGGATCAGCCGCATAGATCCGCTTCAGCAATTCCCGCGTTTGGGGCGACAATGTCAAATCCACCCCCGGGCTCCATGCGGAATAGTCGTTTTCACCGTCCAGCAGCAGCATCCGCGAAGGGCCAACCGAATAGGCGGTCTCTGTTTGCGCATCCGGCAAAAGCGAAAGCGCGCGGTTCAGCCAGCCGGTTTTGCCCGCTGTTGTCTCTCCCGAGCGGCTATTGCTGCCGGTTTCAAGCAGATCTTGCCCGTCAAAATGGCTGCGCTTGTCGCGATACGGCGTGGAAACCGCCTGCACAAAGGCCAGCTCTTTCGCCTGCCAAAGCGGCATTAGGGGCGCAAGGGTGGAATTAAGCGCAAAAAAACCGTCAAGATCTTGCGCGCCTTCGTCTTGGCTCAAGGTGGGGCGATAGCGGGCATAATCCGGCTCGCCATACGGACGCACCACATCCAGCCCATCCATCGCGCCACGCAGGATAATAACCACAAGCCGGTTATCGCCGGGCGCGGCGGCCAAGGTGAGCGGGGTGAAAAGCGGCGAGGCGGCGGCAGAGCAGCCAAGCAAAGAGGAATTGATCAAAAACTTACGTCTGGAAAGGGTCATGTTAGCCTCCTATCGGCGCATCAGAGCGGGGGAAACCAGCAACAAAGACAGGCCTTCCCATTTGGATTCGGCACCGCTTACGGCAAACGAAAGAAATTCGGGCGCGGTATCCCCGAGCAATGCCTCAAGCAAAGCGCGCGGATCGCGGTCATTGGCGTAGGTATGGGTGAGCTGCCCGACCCATGAAATCCGCGCCGCCAGTTGCGGCGGGTTGATCCAGCTTTCGGCCTCCTCTGGCCAGCCATCCGGCCCGTTGGGCTGAAAGGGCCGCTGCCCCATGGCGGTGAGCGCGGATTGCAGCGCCCGCGCCTCTTTGCCACCAACGCTCAAAATATCATCGGCGCTAAACCCCAGCGCGCGCAGCACCGTCACCATATATTCAAAGGGCGGCCTGACTTTGGGAAAAACATCCGCCCTGGCCGCTGCGCTATCAATCAGCACTTCGTAAAGCGCGCGCATTTCACCACCGCTCGCCAGATAAGCACCGGCCATCGCTTCAACCAGCTGCGGCTGCGGGGCAGGGCCGATAAAATGCACCACCAGTTTGCCCGCAAGGTGCCGCGCGGTTTCGGGCATCATCGCCAGATCTTCAAGGAAATCTTCGATATCCTGCGCGCGCGGTCGCCCGCCACCATAGCTTCTCCCGAGAATGGTCTCCGGTCCCGGCTCGGCGCGATTAGGGGCAAAATCCACCCCGTTCCGGCCAATGGTCAGCCCCGTTAGCAACTCGGCAAACTGGCGCACATCCTCTTGGGTGTATGAGCCATCAACACCGAGCGTATGCAGCTCCAGCACCTCCCGCGCAAGGTTTTCATTTAACCCTTTTTCCCGCCGCTGACCGATCTGCGAATTTGGCCCGACCGATACATTTTGTCCAAGGTAAAGCAGCATGGAGGGGTGGCCAACCACGGCCTTTAGCATATCGGCAAACCGCGTAGAAATATGGGGCCGAATGGCATCTTCGAAATAGGCCGCCAGCATGTAGCTCGAATTGGCCTGCTGGGGCGTTACGCTGAAATGGTCAATCCAGAAGGCAAAAATACGCTCGCGAAACCCGCGCGGGTTCTCAACCGCGCGCGCCAGAAGCGAGACCATATCCTTGGCCGCAAGCTGCCGCAATTCCCGCTGCGCCGCCTTAAAGGCCTCTTGATCCTGCCCCCGCATCCCGCGAAGTTCGCGCACGCCCACAAGGCGCTGCATGCGCTCATCGGTGCGCAAGACAGGGATTGAAAGGTCGAGCGGGTCCGGTCCGTCAAGCTGGGCCAAAAGCCCGCCGGAAAAGCGGGATTGGTTTGGCTTTATGCCGTATTCAAATCGGGCGGCTTGCGTTATTTCTGCTGGTGATGGCATCCTGTCCTCCTTGTGCGATTTGAATATAACACGGCGGCGGCGCGGGATTCCGTCGAAATATATTTTCGAGCCGGTTGATCTGGTGCATTTTCCATCCAGCGCGCTTGCGCCATGCAAAATCGCCTATTCGGGGTCGTCGCCCCAAATCGCATCTTTTCTCAACCAGCCATTATAGCCGTCCACCGTCGCCTCGCACCATCCCGGCACGCATTCGCCCATGCGCGCGATCACACCGGCCTCCAGCACGGCCACCGCTGCGGCAGAATCCCGTGGGGCCTCCCGCAGGGTCAGCCTGTCTTCTTGCACCAAAACGGTGCGGATCGAGCTAAGAAGCCCCGTATGCACCCAGCCGCCTTCGCCATCCACATCCTGCACCCGAAACCATTCCTGATACTCCGCCAACACCAAAAGCGGCATGCCCCGATGGGCAAATATCCAGTCGATCTGGTTCGAGGTCGAAGGTCCCCGCCGCACATTGGCGGTTTTGCTTTTGAGCGAAATATAGCGCGGCAGCGGCAAGCCCGTTACCCGCCCTAACCCGTCTTGCTGGGCCATAACCGGCGGCGCCATGGTGATGACCAAAGCCGATACCATCGTGAATAGAATGCCTGTTTTCACCCTGTCAGTCTCTTTCTCGTCTTCTTCTTGCTTGCGGCGAAATAATATTTCCCTTTGCGGATATTCCTGCCATTATAGCGGCAAATCCCTGCCAAAAGGAACCTCTCAAATGGCCCCTGAAAATGCTGGCAAACCAGCGCTGAATGTTGTCGTTACCCGCCAACTCCCCGAACCGGTTGAAACCCGCCTGAACGAATTGTTTAATGTTAAACTTAATGCAGGGCAACAACTTGACGAGATGGCGCTCGGAGAGGCCATGGAGGCCGCCGATGTGTTGGTCACCACCATCGGAGACCGGATTGACCAGCGCCTTTTAGCCAAAGCCGGACCGAGTTTGCGCCTGATCGCCAATTATGGTGCAGGGTTTGACCATATCGATGTGCAAACCGCCCTTCAGCGCGGCATTATGGTGTCCAACACCCCCGGGGTCCTGACCGAAGACACGGCGGATATGACCATGGCTATGATTCTCGCCGTGCCGCGCCGCTTGCGCGAAGGCACGATGCTAATGCAGCAAGGGGAGTGGCAGGGCTGGTCTCCGACCGCGCTTATGGGGCATCGGATTGGTGGAAAACGTCTCGGTATTCTGGGCATGGGGCGGATCGGGCAGGCCGTCGCGAAACGTGCGGCGGCTTTTGGGCTACAGGTGCATTATCACAATCGAAAACGCTTACATCCCGATACCGAATCACAGCTGGACGCCACCTATTGGGAGAGCCTTGACCAGATGCTGGCGCGGATCGATATCCTTTCGGTGCATTGCCCGCATACCCCCGGAACCTTCCATTTGCTCAATGCGCGGCGCTTGAAATTAATGAAGCCGAGCGCCTATATCATCAATAC
>WFUK01000318.1 GCA_015485015.1 Paracoccaceae bacterium
CTTACCCCCTATCCGGAAGCTTTAGCCTTTATGGAGCAGCGCGTGGGCAGGATTTTGTCCGGTGAGGCTTCCGAACTGGTATGGCTGCTGGAGCATCCGCCGATGTTTACAGCCGGCACCAGCGCCAAGCCTGAAGATCTGGTTTTGCCCGATATGTTCGAGGTGTTTCAAGCCCGTCGTGGCGGGGAATACACCTATCACGGGCCGGGGCAGCGGGTGGCTTATGTAATGCTGGACCTGAACAAGCGCGGTCGCGATGTGCGGGCCTATGTGGGGAAGCTGGAGGCGTGGATCATCGAGACCCTGCGCCAATTCAACGTGCAATCAGGGCGGCGCGAAGGCCGCGTCGGGGTATGGGTGGATCGACCGGACCGCCCTGCCCTGCCCGACGGGCGCATGGCGGAGGACAAAATCGCGGCGATCGGGGTGCGGATTCGCCGCTGGGTGACCTTTCATGGCATTTCCATCAATCTGGAGCCGGATTTGAGCCATTATAGCGGCATTATCCCTTGCGGGCTGGCGGATTATGGCGTGACCAGCCTGATTGATCTAGGTATTCCCGCCAGTATGAATGATCTGGATATGGCCTTGAAACAAAGCTTTGAGGCGGTGCTTGAAGCTTAGGCCGCCAAAGAAAATGCAACCATATGCAGGCACCTTTCTGGATCGATTTTAGCCATCACATTCCCTTGCGCCTGTCATTATTCTGTTGATCGACGAGGGGATATCGCTTAAAGCGCATGGGGTATCCAATTTGTTTTTCTAGGAGAATAACATGATTAAAGCCGTATTCCTTTCGACCTTCGCGATTGCAGGGGCCATGACCACAGCCGCTTCTGCGCAAGATGCCGCCGCCGGAGAAAACGCTTTCAGAAGCTGTAAATCCTGCCACAGCATCAGCAATGGCGACGAAGTGATCGTTCGCGGTGGCCGCTCTGGTCCCAATCTTTATGGCGTCATTGGCCGTCAGGCCGGCAGCGTTGAAGGCTTCCGCTATAGTGGCAGCTTGGTCGCGGCGGGCGAGGCCGGCTTGGTATGGGACGAGGCCATGCTGGCCGAATTCATCACCAACCCTACCGGCTATCTGCGCACCTATCTTGACGATTCCGGCGCGCGCTCCAAAATGTCGTTCAAAGCCCGCTCCGGTGCTGCGGATCTGGCCGCCTATTTGGCCAGTGTATCGCCAATGATGGAAATGGAAATGGGAATGGACGGCGAAGCCGACAGCACCGAGTCCAACTAAACCCATAAAATTCAAGTAAAGGCGCTGCTGGTTCTTCCAGTGGCGCCTTTGTTTATTTGAGCATGGCCTTGGCTGTATAAAAAAGTTGATCTGCGTCAATCATTACAGTTGAGATAAGGGGTTTATTGCTTTAACGAGTATACAATATGCAGCTTTACAAGGTCCAAAATGGATTCGCTGAAACAGGGACATGTCAGGAGTATATAATGGCAAACGCAGCCACACATGACCAAGACGACCACGCTCGGCCCGGGTTTTTCACCCGCTGGTTTATGTCAACCAATCATAAAGACATCGGTATTCTTTATCTCTTCACCGCAGCGGCGGTCGGGTTTATTTCGGTAGCCCTCACCGTTTATATGCGGATGGAGCTGATGAACCCCGGTGTGCAATATATGTGTGAAGAAGGGGCGCGCCTTACGGCCGCGGCTGTGGGGGAATGCACCCCGAACGGCCACCTTTGGAACGTAATGATCACCTATCACGGCATCTTGATGATGTTCTTCGTGGTGATCCCCGCCTTGTTTGGCGGCTTTGGCAATTATTTCATGCCGCTGATGATCGGCGCGCCGGATATGGCCTTCCCTCGTTTGAACAACCTCTCCTATTGGCTTTATGTATGTGGCACCGCGCTGGGCGTGGCCTCATTGCTGGCGCCGGGCGGGAATGGCCAGCTTGGCTCCGGCGTTGGCTGGATTCTGGTACCGCCGCTCGCCACCATAGAAGGCGGTTATTCGATGGATCTGGCGATCTTCGCGGTTCACGTTTCGGGGGCCTCCTCGATCTTGGGCGCGATCAATATGATCACCACCTTCCTCAATATGCGCGCGCCGGGCATGACCCTGCACAAAACCCCGCTTTTTGCCTGGTCGATCTTTGTAACCGCATTCCTGATCCTGCTTTCCCTGCCTGTTTTGGCCGGCGCGATCACCATGCTGCTCACCGACCGGAATTTCGGCACCACCTTCTTTGATCCTTCAGGCGGCGGCGACCCGATCCTTTATCAGCACTTGTTGTGGTTCTTTGGCCATCCGGAAGTGTATATGATCATTGTGCCGGGCTTCGGGATTATCTCTCACGTGATCTCCACCTTCTCGAAAAAGCCGATCTTTGGCTATCTGCCAATGGTATATGCGATGGTTTCCATCGGCGTGCTGGGCTTTGTGGTTTGGGCGCACCATATGTATACGGTTGGGCTTTCTACCACCCAGCAAAGCTATTTCATGCTGGCGACCATGGTGATCGCGGTGCCGACCGGCATCAAGGTGTTTAGCTGGATTGCCACCATGTGGGGTGGCTCGATCGAGTTCAAAACCCCCATGCTTTGGGCAACCGGATTTTTGTTCCTGTTCACCGTGGGTGGCGTGACCGGCGTTGTGCTTTCGCAGGCCGCCTTGGACCGTGGCTATCATGACACCTATTATGTTGTGGCACACTTCCACTATGTGATGTCGCTGGGTGCGGTCTTCTGTATCTTTGCCGGCATCTATTACTGGATCGGCAAAATGTCGGGTCGGCAATATCCTGAATGGGCCGGCAAGACCCACTTCTGGATGATGTTTATCGGGGCGAATATCACCTTCTTCCCGCAGCACTTCCTGGGCCGCAATGGCATGCCGCGCCGCTATCTGGATTATCCGGAGCAATTCGCATTGTGGAATTATGTTTCCTCGATCGGCGCGTTCATCTCCTTTGCTTCATTCATCTTTTTCATCGGCGTCATGGTTTATACCCTGCGCTGGGGCAAAAAGATCGAGGAAAAAGCCTATTGGGGCGAGCATGCGGATACGCTGGAATGGACCCTGTCCAACCCTCCACCCGAGCATACCTTCGAGCAGCTGCCAACACCTGACATGTGGGACAAAGGCAAGCACTAATGCCGACTGGCTCACAAAATACACAAAGGGCCGCATCCAATGCGGCCCTTTGCAGTTATACCCCCGTTGAGCGCGCAGACCCGCCGCTCTGGGAAACCACCCTGTGGCCCCATCGCTCGCTTGGTGCTGTCGGGTTTCGCAATGTCATGATCATCGCCGCCTGTGGTTTAATCTTGCCGGCCATTCCTTTTATGCTGGCCGGTGCGGGGATATTCTGGCTGGCCTTTGCCGCCTTGGCTCTTGGGCTGTTATGGCTGGCCATCGTTCAAAATAACCGCCAGGGCAAGCTGCGCGAGCATGTCAGTCTCTGGCCAGACCAGATCGCGGTAGAGCGCCACGAGCTGAATGGCGAGGTCAAGCGCTGGAGCTGCAACCCCTACTGGATGCGCAGCGCCCTGAAAAAATCCGGCGGGCCGGTGAAAAATTATCTGACGCTGATCGGCGCGGATCGCGAGATCGAGCTTGGCGCATTTCTAACCCCCGAGGAGCGAAGCGCGCTTTATCAGGAGATCGAAACCGCGATCCGAAATCTCGGGCAAAGCCGCGCCTAGCCGGATAGGGCTTTTCAAGCGCCTGCGGCTCCTATATTCGATAATGACGATAAACGGAGGCCCCATGCTATATAATTCTTCAGCCGAATGGAACGAAGCCCCACATAAGCGCGTGGCGCTTATTGGCATGTCCGGCCTTGGAAAAACCTATCTCTCCGAAATGCTGCGCGCCGGTGGGGCGTGGTATCACTACTCCGTCGATTATCGCATCGGCACCCGCTATATGGGCGAGCATATCGTCGATAATTTCAAGCGCGAAGCCATGCGCGTGCCGTTCCTGCGGGAGCTTCTGCGCAGTGATTCGATCTATATCGCCTCCAATATCACCTTTGAAAACCTCGCGCCGCTTTCCACCTATCTCGGCAAGCCCGGCGACGAGACCAAAGGCGGCATTCCGTTTGACACCTATATCAAGCGCCAGCGCCAGCATCGCATAGCCGAGCAAGCCGCCGTGCAAGACACCGCGCTTTTTGCCGGCAAAGCACTGGATATCTATGGCTATGAGCATTTCATCTGCGATACCAGCGGCTCGATCTGCGAGGTGGTGGATGGCAATGATGCAAACGACCCCGTGCTGCGCGCCCTAAGCCAAGCCGCGCTGCCGGTGCTGATCGAGGGTAATGCCGGCCATACTGACGAGCTGAAAGCCCGCTTTGATGCCGCCCCCAAGCCGATGTATTACCGCGAGGATTTCCTGCTGGAAAAATGGGCGGAATATCTGCGCCTGCGCAATGTCGCCGCCGCCAAGGTGGACCCCGATGATTTCATCCGCTGGGGTTACGGCGAGCTGCTGGCCGCCCGCCTGCCCCGCTATCGGGCCATCGCGAAAAACTGGGGCGTGCGCATTGCCGCCGGGGAGGTTCGCGATATTCGCGACCCGCAGGATTTTAACGCCCTGATCGCCGACGCGATAGACCGGAGCTAAGCCATGCCCATCCGTATCCCCTCCAGCCTGCCTGCCTTTAATATTTTGCGCCAAGAGGGCGTGAATGTCATGTCCGAGGAAACCGCCAATCGGCAGGAGGTGCGCCCGCTGCAAATCGGCCTGCTCAACCTGATGCCGAAAAAGGTGCAAACCGAAACCCAGTTCGCCCGCCTGATCGGTGCCAGCCCGATCCAGATCGAGCTGACGCTGATCCGCATGAGCGAACATAAATCCAAAAATGCCTCTGCCGCGCATATGGAGAGCTTTTACCAGTCGTTTCAGGATATCAAGCACCGCAAATTTGACGGGCTGATCATCACCGGCGCCCCCATCGAGCATCTGCCCTTTGAAGAGGTCACCTATTGGGAGGAGCTAAAAGAGGTGATGGACTGGACCCAAACCAATGTGCTGTCGACCTTCGGCGTGTGCTGGGGCGGCATGGCGATGATCTATCACCATTCCGGCGTGCCAAAACACATGCTGCCCGCCAAGCATTTTGGCTGTTATCGCCACCGGAACCTCGCCCCCGCCTCGCATTATCTGCGCGGCTTTTCCGACGATTTCACCGTGCCGGTCAGCCGCTGGACCGAGGTGCGGGCCGAGGACCTGCCCGAGGGGCTGGATATCCTGATGCATTCAGACGAGGTCGGTCCCTGCCTGATCGAGGACAAGGCGCATCGCGCGCTCTATATCTTTAACCATCTGGAATATGATAGCGATACCTTGGCGCAGGAATACCAGCGCGATGTGGAGCGCGGCCAGAAAATCGACGTGCCGAGGGATTACTTCCCGAATGATGATCCCGGCCTGCCGCCGGAAAACCGCTGGCGCAGCCATGCCCATCTGCTTTATGGCAACTGGATCAACGAAATTTACCAAACCACCAATATCGATATCGAGAAAATCCTTGAAGGGGATTCCAAGTAAGTTGCGATCAGCCTTTGGCTGGTGCAAGATATTCACGCAAGGAGGCCATGATGAAAAAACCGTTTGATGGCGCGATCAGCCAATATTTCGAGCAAGACGCCCCTGCCGAAATCCGCGCGCAGATCAAGAATGGTGGAAAAAAGGACGTGCTGAACCCGAGCTACCCCTACCCGCGCGCGATGAAAAACAAGGCGTATCAGGTCGAATATGACGCGCTGCAAATCGAGCTGGTAAAGCTGCAAGCCTGGGCCAAGGAAACCGGCCAGCGCATTGCTGTGGTATTCGAGGGGCGCGATGCGGCGGGCAAAGGCGGCAGCATCAAGCGCCTGCGCGAGAACCTAAATCCGCGTGGGGCGCGGGTGGTGGCGCTCTCCAAGCCCTCCGATACCGAAAGCACCCAATGGTATTTCCAGCGCTATATCCAGCATCTGCCAGCGGCGGGCGAGATCGTGTTTTTTGATCGCTCATGGTATAATCGCGCGGTGGTGGAAAAGGTTTTTGGCTGGTGTTCGGACGCGCAGCGCGACCGGTTTTTTCGTCAGGTTCCGAAATTCGAGGATATGTTGGTGAATGACGGCATCACCCTGATCAAAATCTGGCTCACCGTGGGCCGCGCCGAGCAGCTTCGCCGCTTTCTCTCGCGCGAGAGTGACCGCCTGAAGCATTGGAAGCTCTCGGGGGTGGATGTGAAAGGGCTATATAAATGGGACGAATATTCTACCGCGATTTCGGAGATGTTTGCCCATAGCCATAGCGAGGCCGCGCCGTGGAATGTGATCCGCTCGGATGATAAAAAGCGCGCCCGCTTGGCCGCGATCAAGCTGCTGCTCTCGCATTTTGATTATACCGAAAAAGACGAAACCTCGCTGATGGGCATGGATACCGCCATTTGCGGCAGCCCTTCCTTGATGGGAAATGAGGCTGGCCGGTGAACAAGCGCAGCTCCTATCATCACGGAAACCTGCGCCAAGCCTTGGTCGATGCCACAATCGAGCTAATCACCGAGCGCGGCCCGCAAGGCTTTACCCTGGCCGAGGCAGCGCGCACAGCCGGCGTATCGGCTGCCGCGCCTTATCGACATTTCAAGGGGCGAGACGAGCTGATCTGCGAGGTGGCCCGCCAAGGCTATATCCTGTTTGGCGACCTGTTGGAGCATGCCTATGATGGCGGCAAGCCCACGCCGCTGAGCGCGTTTTCCAAGGTTGGGCGCGCCTATCTGGCTTTTGCCAAGCGCTATCCGGGCCATTATATCGCCATGTTTGAAAGCGGCGTTTCGCTATCGGGCAATTCCGAGCTGGCGCGGGCTTCTGATCGGGCGATGTCGGTGATGACGCTGGCCGCCGAATCCCTGATGGCGCATCTTCCGGCCGGTCAGCGCCCGCCTGCGGTGATGGTCAGCCATCATATCTGGGCGATGTCGCATGGGGTGGTCGAGCTATTCGCCCGAGGCACCCCCGGCGGGCGCGCCGCCTATTCGCCCGAAGACCTGCTGGAAAGCGGCACCGGCATTTATTTGCGCGGTCTTGGCATTATCGGCGCATAAATTTTGCTCCCCCTCTTGACCGGCGCGGATTTTGCCTTATGTATGTTAATGTAAATAACATTTACATATGAAAGGACAAAATATGGATACGGCAATGGATATCCTGAAGCAAGCGCGGGACTGGATTGACAGTCACGGCACCAAGGGCTGGATTGCAGCCATGATCCTTGGGTTTATCTTCGCTGGCCCGCTGGGGCTGGTGATCCTCTTTTATGCGATTGGAACCGGACGAATGGGAAAATGCAAAAACAAATGGCGCAATCATAATCGCGGCTATGCCAGCAGCGGCAACGAGGCGTTTGACAGCTATCGCGACGAAACCCTGAAGCGGATGCAAAACGAGCAAAACGATTTTCGCAAATTCATGGCCAATCTTCGCGCTGCCAAAGACAAGGCCGAGTTTGATCAATTTATGAATGATCGCGAGGCCAAAGGGTTTGACGAGGAGCCAGATGCGCCAGAGGCCCCGACGCGCAATCGGGATTATGGCTCGGGCATGCCCTCCCCCGCCTAAAAAACCAAGCGGTGGCCCCCGGGCCACTGCTCTTCCGTTAGCTATGTGACATTTTTTTGGTTGCCCAACCCATCAAAGCCTTGCTAGGCTAGATAAAACCAAAAGAAGATATTTATGCGCCATAGCCTGCTGAACCATCCGCAATTTTATGTGACTGCGCCGCAATCCTGCCCGTATCTGGAGGATAAGCAGGAGCGAAAGCTGTTTACCACGCTTTATGAGGAAGATGGTGTTGCGCTGAACAATTCCCTTTCGCAGCAGGGCTTCCGGCGCTCGCAAAATGTGATCTATCGCCCCTCTTGCACCGATTGCGCCTCTTGCCAATCCGCGCGGGTCAAGGTTTCCGAATTCAGCCCGAGCCGCTCGCAAAAGCGGGTGCTGAGCCGCAACAAGCATTTAACGCGCAATCTAAAAACCCCATGGGCGCGCGAAAGCCATTATCAGCTATTTAATCGCTATCTCGATTCCCGCCACGCCGATGGCGGCATGGCCGGAATGGATGAGGGCGAATTCAGTGCCATGATTGAAGAAACGCCGGTCAACACGCGGCTGGTGGAATATTCGATCTATCGCGATGGTGAATCCGTGCCGGTTGCCGTGTGTTTGAGCGATCTTTTGCAAGACGGGATTTCGATGGTTTATTCCTTCTTCGATCCGGATTTGGCCAAGGATAGCATCGGCACATATATGATTCTGGATCACATCCGGCTGGCGCGGGAAAGCGGGCTTTCCTATGTGTATCTCGGCTATTGGGTGCAGGATAGCCCGAAAATGGACTATAAATCAAAGTTCATGCCGCTGGAAACCTACCGCGACGGTGGCTGGAAAACGCTGGATCCCAAAACCTGTAATCGCTCGACTTCGGTGCTGGATCGCCAGCCTGTCTCCCGGCAAGTTGCGGCTATTCATCTGCCTTGATCTCTCAAGCTGCAAGGCACTCATCCCACCATCAATCCCCATAAAAAAAGCCACCCAGAGCGGGTGGCTTTTTTAGGGTTTGATCGGATGGTTTACCCTAGCAGATTTGGCAGGATCGTTACGATCACCGGGAACAGCCACAGAATGGCCAGCGCCGCTACCTGAATAATCACAAAGGGGATTACGCCGCGATAGATATGGCCTGTCGTTACCTGCGGCGGCGCAACACCGCGCAGATAGAACAGGGCAAAGCCGAAGGGCGGGGTCAGGAAGCTGGTTTGCAGATTGATCGCGATCATAATCGTTACCCATTTAGGATCAAAGGAGCCGCCATAGATAACCGGTCCGACAATCGGGATCACGATGTAAATGATTTCGAGGAAATCAAGCACAAAGCCGAGGATAAACAGCACCACCATCACAATCAGGAACACCTTCAATTCGCTGTCGAAAGACTTCAGGAAATCCTGAATATAGTCTTCGCCACCAAAGGAGATGACCACCAGATTAAGCACCTGCGAGCCGATCAGAATGGCAAATACCATCGAGGTCACTTTCGCCGTTTCGCGCACCACAGGGCTTAGAACCGAGGTTCTGAGCAAGGTGAAGCAAGCATAAAGCAACCCGCCCATCGAGACAAAATAGGCCCCCTGCGCTACGACGATCGCAACCCAGTTTTGCCAGCCAACATTGGAAATGTTGGAGCGGAGGTCAAAATTCACCCCGATCAGCAACATCACAACCAAAGCAAAGCTGGTGCGGATGATCCATTTACCCGAGGTGTTTTCGTCTTTCAAC
>WFUK01000319.1 GCA_015485015.1 Paracoccaceae bacterium
CTATCAAGCCCGCCGCGATCGCGCGCTGGAGGATCGCACCGAGGCCGCCACCATCGCCTTTATGGAATATATCCGCGCCCATGTGGCCGAGCGGCGCAAATCCCCGAAAGACGATCTGATATCCGAGCTGATAATGGCGCGGGATCAAGGCGAATATTTAAGCGAAGACGAGCTGATAACCACATGTATTTTATTGCTAAATGCCGGACACGAAGCCACGGTTCACGGCATTGCCAATGGCTGCAAGTTGCTATTGGAAACCGGGGCGCGCTTTGGCACCGACGAAAAGCAAAACCTGAAAATCATCGAGGAAACCATCCGGCTCGACCCGCCCTTGCATGTTTTTACCCGCTACGCGCTGGAGGACCTGCATATCGCGGGGCATGATTTCAAGCGGGGCGAGCAGGTCGGGCTATTGCTGGCGGCGGCCAATCGCGATCCGGCGGTGTTTGAAAATCCTGCGAGCTTTGATCCGGCTCGAAACAACAGCCGTCAACTGGCCTTTGGCGCGGGGCTGCATTTTTGCATCGGTGCGCCGCTGGCGCGGATGGAGATGCTGAATTCCATGCCGATCCTGCTAAACGCCTGCCCTGAACTAAAGCTGGCCGAAAAGCCGGTCTATGCCGACCGATACCATTTTCACGGACTGGAAAAACTCATGGTAACCCGATGAACTCAGACGATATTATCAAGGATAAAGCCATTGGCATAGAGCGCCTGCTGGAGATTATGCGCCGCTTGCGAGATCCGAAATCCGGCTGCCCATGGGATATCGAGCAAGATTTCAAATCCATCGCGCCCTATACGGTCGAGGAGGCTTACGAGGTCGCGGATGCGATTGAGCGCGAGGCGTGGGGCGAGCTACCGGGCGAGCTTGGGGATTTGCTGCTCAACACCATTTTTCATGCGCAAATGGCCGAAGATGCGGGGTTGTTTGATTTTGATACCGTGGTGCAGGCGATTTCAGACAAGATGATCGCGCGGCATCCGCATGTATTTGGCGAGGAAAGCCGCTATAAATCTGCGGTGCAGCAAACCCTCGATTGGGAGGCGATCAAGGCCAAGGAGCGCGGCGCGCCCGCTTCGGTGCTGGATGGAATCGCCGGAAACCTGCCCGCCCTGACCCGCGCGCTAAAGCTGCAAAACCGCGCCGCGCGGGTGGGGTTTGATTGGCCCGAAACCGTGCAGGTGCTGGATAAGATCAAAGAGGAATCAGCCGAGCTGGTGCAGGCGAAAGACAGCCTAGCCCAAGCCGAGGTCGAGGAGGAATTTGGCGATCTGCTATTTGTGATGGCCAATTTGGGGCGGCATTTGGGGGTGCAACCCGAAGAAGCTCTGCGCAAGGCTAATGCAAAATTTACCCGCCGATTCAAATCTATAGAGGCTAATCTTAAAGCTATAGGCAAGACCCCCGAGCAATCCTCGCTGGAAGAAATGGATGCGCTATGGGATCAGGCCAAGGCGGTGGAAAAATAGTAAAACATTTTACTCAGGTATTGACTTGAGTAAAATACTCAGGTTAAACGGGGGGGCGAAACAAACGGAGCTATACGATGAAAAATATCATCCTCGCCACCCTGCTAAGCGCCGCTGCGCTATCGGCCAACGCCCAAGAGGTGAACATATATTCCTCTCGCCAACCCGAGCTGATCGATCCGATCCTTGAGGCCTTTACCGCCCAAACCGGCATCACCGCCAATGTGGTATTCCTTAAAAAAGGCATGCTGGAGCGGATGCGGGCCGAGGGGCGGCGCTCTCCGGCGGATTTGATCCTGACCACCGATATCGCCAATCTCGATGCCGCCGTGCAAGCGGGGCTGACCCAGCCGGTTTCCTCGGAAATCCTCACCCAAAACATCCCCGAGACATATCGCGACGCTGCTGGCCAATGGTTTGGCCTGACCTCGCGCGCGCGCATTCTTTATGCCTCGGTTGATCGGGTCGCGGAGGGCGAGATTACCAGCTATGAGCAGCTGGCCGACCCCGAATGGCAGGGCCGGATTTGCACCCGCTCCGGCACCCATGATTATAACATAGCCCTCACCGCCGCTTATCTTTTGCAGCATGGCGAGGGTGATACCGAGGCTTGGCTCACCGGCGTGAAAGATAACCTGGCCCGCCGCCCGCAAGGCAATGATCGCGCGCAGGTCAAGGCGATTTGGGCGGGCGAATGCGATATCGCCATTGGCAACACCTATTATATGGGCAAAATGCTGGCCGACCCCGAGCAAGCCGAATGGGCCAATGCGGTGCGGCTGATATTCCCGACCCTGAACGGCTTGGGCACCCATATCAATATCTCGGGCATGGCGATGAGCAAATCGGCCCCCAACCCAGAAAACGCGCTTTTGCTGATGGAATTCCTGTCCGGCGATACCGCGCAATCGCTTTATGCCGAGGCCAATTATGAATATCCGCTAAATGCCGATATCGCCCCGAGCGCCTTGGTGGCCAGCTGGGGCGATTTCACCCCCGACCCGACCCCGCTATCCGAGATCGCCAGGCTGCGCGGCGCGGCCCTGCGGCTGGTCGAGCGGGTCGATTTTGACGGCTAGGCCAAGCCCCCCCTTAAACCCGCCGGGCCACGCTCTGCGGGTTTTTTTATGGGAAACATCCGAACATGTGTTATGGCTTGGGAAAAACTCGGGAGTGGACAGAGGGGTGCCTTGCAAA
>WFUK01000320.1 GCA_015485015.1 Paracoccaceae bacterium
GCCACGGGCTATGGCATGACGCTCTACCAAAATCGCGGCATGAGCTTTTTGATGGTGCTGATGGTGCTGCCGGTATCAGCCATGCTGGCGCGGCTATATCTGGCCTATAAGGCAGGGGCGCAGGCGGCGGGGCTGGGGGTTTTGGCGCTGATGCTATTGGCCATTCCCGATGTGCCGACCATCGCCTATATGGCGGTTCAACGCGGCGAGGCTGTGCCGGAGCGCGCGCCGGTTTTGGCGGCGGGCGGGGCAAGCTGCACCTTGCCCTCGGCGTTTGATGCGCTGGCACGGCTGCCTGCCGGCATGGTGGTGAGTAGTGCGGACCTTGGAGCGGGGCTGCTGGCCTATACCCCGCATCGGGTGTTGAACGCTAATTTCCACCGCAATCAGGCGGGCTTGCAGGCGGGGATCGATCTCGCCCGCGCGCCGCTTTTTGAGGTGCCGGAGCGGCTGGCGGCACTGGGGGTGAAATATCTGGTGTTTTGCCCTTCGGACCCTTGGCTGCTTTCGCTTGCGCCCAATGCACCGGATAGGCTTTGGGCGCGGCTTTATGCCGGTGATCCGCCACCGTATTTAATACCGGTTCTGGATGGCGGGCTGGTGGTTTATGAATTTATCTCTGAAAAGGAGCCGTAAAATGGCGAGTTTATCTCTTCCGGTTATGGTATGGATCGGGCTGATATTCACTCCGGTCGCGATCGCGGTTGGCCAGATATTGTTTAAGGTCGCCAGCGGGCGAGTGGAGCGGTTTGATCTGGCGGGGCTGGTGGCTTTGATGCTGGATCCGGTATTTATGCTGGCGCTTAGCCTTTATGGGGCAACCACATTTATGTGGGTTTTTGTGCTGCGCTCGGTGCCGCTTTCCATCGCTTATTCGTTTATGGGGATTACTTATTTGGCGGTGCCGGTGCTTTCGGCGCTGTTTTTGGGCGAGGTGCTGACATGGCGCAGCTATGTGGGCGCGATGATGATTATCGGCGGCCTGCTGGTAGTGAATGGCTAGTTAGGGGTTTTGCGCGGCGCAAAGGTGCGATAATGAGGGGCAAAGGAGAATTTCCATGTCGATGAACAGCTTTGGCCATCTATTTCGGGTCACCACATGGGGCGAAAGCCACGGGCCAGCTTTAGGCGCGACCGTGGATGGCTGCCCGCCCAATGTGCCGGTGGACGCCGCCATGCTTCAGCACTGGCTGGATAAGCGCAGGCCCGGGCAGAATAAATTCACCACCCAGCGGCAAGAGCCGGATGCGGTGCAGATATTATCGGGGGTTTTCGAGGGTAAAACCACCGGAACGCCGGTGCAGCTGATGATCGAAAATCAGGATCAGCGCTCCAAGGATTATGGCGAAATCGCCCAGAGCTTCAGGCCGGGCCATGCGGATTATACCTATTTCACCAAATACGGAAATCGCGATTATCGCGGCGGCGGGCGATCCAGCGCGCGCGAAACGGCGGCGCGCGTGGCAGCCGGCGGGCTGGCGCGCGCGGCCATCGATGCATTGCTGGACGGGGTGAAAATCAAGGGTTACATGGTGCAGATGGGGGATCGCAAGATCAACCGCGCGCGCTTTGATCGGGACGAGATCGAGCGCAACCCGTTTTGGGTGCCGGATGCCGAAGCGGCGACGGAATGGGCAGAGTATCTGGACGGGCTGCGCAAGGATCATAACTCGGTGGGCGCGATTATCGAGGTGGTCGCTTCGGGGGTGCCTGCGGGGCTGGGCGCGCCGGTTTATGCCAAGCTGGATACCGATATTGCGGCGGCGATGATGTCGATCAACGCGGTGAAGGCGGTGGAAATCGGCGCGGGGATGAGCGCGGCCATGCTGACAGGGGTGGAGAATGCCGACGAGATGCGGATGGGACCGGACGGCGTGGAATTCAGCTCCAACCATGCGGGCGGCATTCTGGGCGGGATCAGCACAGGGCAGGATATTGTCTGCCGGTTTGCGGTTAAGCCGACCAGCTCTATCCTCACCCCGCGCAAGACCGTTACCAAAGATGGCCGCGAGATCGAGCTGATCACCAAGGGGCGGCATGACCCTTGTGTGGGCATTCGCGCGGTGCCGGTGGGCGAAGCCATGATGGCTTGTGTGATATTGGACCATTTACTGCTCCACCGTGGGCAAATCGGAAATAATCAAGGAAAAATAGATGTTTGATGAATTGGACTGGTATCTTCAGCTTGGGCTGAATGTGGTGATTGCGGCGGCGATCATGATTGGGGCGTTCTGGATTTCGGGCGTGGCCAAGCGGCAAATAAACAAGCTCGGCCTGAAATACGAGGAGCTGGACGACACGCTGTTTCTCTTTCTCGCCAGCCTTGCCAAATACGCCATTCTGGCGATTGCCGTGGTATTTGTGCTGTCGCGCTTTGGCATTCAAACCACCTCCCTGGTGGCGCTGCTCGGTGCGGCGGGCCTTGCCATTGGCTTGGCGCTGCAAGGCACGCTTTCCAATCTGGCGGCGGGGGTGATGCTGCTGGGTTTTCGCCCTTTCAAGATCGGGGATTATGTTGATGTGGGCGGCTATGCCGGCACGGTGCGGGCGATTACGCTATTTACCACCGAGATCGCCACATCCGACAATATCCAGATCATCATTCCCAATGGCGATGTCTGGTCCTCCTCCATTCGCAACTATTCCTATTATGACCGCCGCCGCTGCGATATTGTGATCGGGGTTTCCTATGATACCGATCTTAAAAAAGCCGAGGCCGCTTTGCGCAAGGTAATCAACGCCGACGAGCGCTCGCTGCAAGACCCCGAACCTTTTGTGCGGGTCACCAACCTTGGTGATAGCTCGGTGGATTTTACGCTGCGGGTCTGGGCGATGTCGTCTGATTATGGCGCGCTGAAATCGGCGCTGCTATGGGGCATCAAGGAAGAACTTGAAGCGCAGGGGATCGACATCCCCTATCCAACTTCGGTGCATATCGACGTGAAAGCCTAGGCCAAAGGCACGCGAACCTGAAAAACCGCGCCGTGGCGGCTGGTCAGCAGGGTCAGGTCGCCGTTCAGGTTGCGCATGATCTCGCGACTGATCGGCAGGCCAAGCCCCGCGCTGCCTGCCAGATTGGCCTCGGATAACCGCGTGAATTTCTCGAATACCTTTTTGCGGTCAGCGGCGGCAATGCCCGGACCATTATCCGCGACGGTGATGATGGCATCCTCGCCGCTGATTTCCAGCGTGATCTCCAGCGTGGGCGGGCGGCCACGGCCATATTTGACCGCGTTCGAGATCAGATTGATAAACACCTGCGCGAGGCGATCAAAGCTGGCCAGCGCAATTACCGGATTTTCCGGCAAGGTTTTTCGCACCTCCAGCCCGGCTTCCTCAAGCAGCGCACTGGTGGTGGTGAGTGATTTTTCAATCGCGTCTTGCAGGCAAATCGGCTCCAGCAATAGCTGCCCGCGGCCGGATTCCAGATGGCTGAGATCCAGAATTTCATCCAGCAGCCGCGTCAGCCGCTCGCTTTCTTCCTGAATGATCCCGAGAAAGCGCTTGGCCTCGGGCAATTCTATGTTGTCTTCTTCGCGCAGGATTTCGGAAAAAGAGCGGATCGAGGTCATCGGGGTGCGCAGCTCGTGGGAGACCTGACTGAGGAAGGCATCCTTTTGCGCCCCCATTTCCGTAAGCTGGGCATTGGCCGCGCGCAGCTCTTGCGCCGTGCGCTCCAAGCGGTGGGACTGGTTCTCAAGCTGGTGCGAATATTCCATGATTTGCGCGGTTTCGTCTGCGATTTTCATCAGCTCGCCCACCGATACCGTGCCGCCCCCCGCGATCTGGCTGACCATGGCATGGGCCGAAGCCGCCCCGACCGAGCCAGCCAGCTCGCGCTCAAGGGTTTGCACCAACTCGTCGGTGGCATCGGGCAGGCCGCTGGCCTTGCCCTGCTGGCGCGCCATTTCGGAAAATAGCCGCTGGGCCGGATCGGTGCCGAGGATGCGCTGCGCCAGTGTAAACAGATCTTCCGAGGTGGCCGAGCGCGACACCAGATAAGAGCCGGTGGCCTTATCCAGCCGAAAAACATCGACAAACTGGCTGGACTGAATCCGCTCCAGCGGGCGCGGGGTGGAGAAGATCGAACCAAGAATGAATAGCGAAATATTAAAGGTCATGGACCAAAATAGCGAATGCACCAAAGGGTCATATCCGGTCAGGCCAAACAGCGCATTTGGCGTCAGGAAGGCAAGCCCGAGCGGGCCGTTCTCAATCGCGGCTTGCGACAGGATAAACGCCCCCTCGAAGCTGGGCAAAAACAGCGTGTAAGCCCAAAGCGCAAAGCCCGCGAGCAGGCCCAAAAGCGCGCCGGTGCGGGTGGCACCGCGCCAGAAAAGCCCGCCGATCAGCGAAGGAATGATTTGCGCCATGCCGGAAAAGGCGATCAGCCCGATCGAGGCCAGCGCCCCCGAGCCGCCGGTGAGGCGAAAATAGAGATAGCCGAGCAGCAAAATACCGGCAATGGAAAGCCTGCGCGAGCGTAAAAGAATGGTGCGAACATCGCCCGAGGTCTCGGGGCGGGGCGGGGAAAAACGCAGCCAAAGCGGCATGATGATATGGTTGGACACCATGGTCGAAAGCGCGATGGCGGCGATAATCACCATTGAAGTGGCCGAGGAAAAACCGCCGAGAAAGGCAAAAAGCGCAAGGTTATCCTGCCCTTGCGAGATCGGCAGGGTCAAAACATATAGATCGGGGTTCGAGCCTTCGGGCAAAAGCGCATTGCCCGCAATCGCGATGGGCAGCACAAACAGGCTCATCAAAAGCAGATAGCCCGGAAAGGCCCAGCTGGCAGTGGCGAGGTGTTTTTCGTCGGAATTTTCCACCACGATCACCTGAAACATGCGCGGCAGGGTGATGACGGCCATGGCCGAAAGCATGGTCAGGCTGACCCAGCGCGCCGAGAAAATACGATCGCCGCGCAGCATCTCGGGCGGCGCTTTGGCAAAGATCTCGGCTGGCCCGCCGGCAATGCCCCAGACCACAAAAACCCCGACAGAAAGCAGGGCCAAAAGCTTCACCACCGCCTCAACCGCGATGGCGGTTACCACCCCGTGATGGCGCTCGTTGGCATCGACATTCCGGGTGCCAAAAAGGATGGTAAAAACCGCCAGTCCGGCCGCCACCCAAAAGGCGGTAAGATTGGCATTGCCGCCGCTTTCAAAAACCGAAAAGCTCAGCGTAATCGATTGGAGCTGAAGCGCGATATAAGGCGTGGAACCGATCACGGCCAGCAGCGTTACCAGCACGGCCAATGTGGTGCTTTTGCCATAGCGAGAGGAAATCAGATCGGCGATCGAGGTGATATGCTGGGCGCGCCCGACCCGCAGCAATTTGCGCAGCAGCCACCACCAGCCGATAAATACCAGCGTGGGTCCCAGATAGATGGTGACAAACTCAAACCCGTTGCGCGCCGCAGAGCCAACCGCGCCGTAAAATGTCCAGCCCGTGCAATAGACCGAGATCGAAAGCGTATAGACAAAGGGCGAGCGCAGCCAGCCAACGCGGCCCGCGCGCGCCCGCCGCTCGGCCCAGAAGGCGATGGAGAATAGTAGCAAGGCATAGCCGAGGCTGGCCGCGATCAGGGCGTTGAGCGACAGCACGGCCTAGCGCGATTCAAGCCGCCGCGCCATGGCGCGCGCGGCTAATACCAGCCCGAGCCAGACACCAAAAACATAGATAAATATCAGCGGCAAGCCAAACAGGCTGAGCGGGCCGGTGAAAACGGTGATGATCGGGGATAAAAACAGAAATGCGCCAATGACCGGCAATAGCTTGGCCCCGTCGCGCAGCTTTCTTTTGCGGCTAGCCGAGAGGGCGAGGTCGGTGCGGCTCATGCCAGCAGGCCCAGAATAGTGGCAACAATTTCATTATTGGAAAACGGCTTGGTCATAAAATGATCCACCCCGATCGCTTCGGCGGTATCGCGATCCTTGGCTTGGCCCTTGGCGGTCAGCACCATGACTTTGGGCCGATGGCCGGGCTGGGCATTGAGGTCTTGCAAGATATCAAACCCGCTGCGATTGGGCAGCATCACGTCCAAGATAACCAGATCGGGCGAAAGCCGGGAAACGGAATCCATGGCTTTGGCCCCGTCTGATTGCTCCTCCACCTCCAGCCCTTCGCGCTCCAGCAAAAAGCGCAAGGATTCGATGATGTTGGGTTCATCTTCAATAATTAATACGCGCTTGGCCAACTCGTCCCCCCGGTTTTATTGAATTTTGCCCAGCCAGCACCAAAGCGCAAGGATTTTGTTGTGCGGGGCGGATAACGGTGGCTATTCCGGCGCTATTGGCCGGATTCCTCCCCCAAAATCTGCGGTTCGGTGCGGGCGGTGCATTTTGCGCGCGGGCAAATGCGGCAGGTGATGCCGACGGGCAGGGCCTCGCCAAGGTCGGGCAGCCAGCCGGAAAGCAAGGCGCGCTGCTCGTAATGCACGATCAGCATGGCGGCGTTCATCTGCGCGGGCTGGCCAAAATGCGGCGCGCCTTGGGATTCAGCAATCGCCAGCGCGATGAATTTATGCTTGCCTGGCAATTCCAGCACCGCCGCCACGGGTACTTGCGGCGTGGTGAAGCTTTGAAATAGCGGCCAGAGCGGGCAGGCATTGCCATGGCGCGGAAAGGAAAAATCCGCAATCGGCCGGCGAAACAGCGCCCGCCCCGCCGCGTTGGACACGATCAACCCCATCGGCGGCGCAGCGGTTTGCGCGGCATCCTGAAAGGCCAGGCGGCGAAAAACGCTATGCAGGCTCACCCCG
>WFUK01000321.1 GCA_015485015.1 Paracoccaceae bacterium
GGTATGGTGGCGCGGGCGGGCCTGCCTTTGCAGGATATGGAATTTGTGCAATTCCACCCTACGGGGATTTATGGCGCGGGCATGCTGATTACCGAGGGCGCGCGCGGCGAAGGCGGCTATCTGACCAATTCTGAGGGCGAGCGCTATATGGAGCGTTATGCGCCAACCTATAAGGACCTTGCCTCTCGTGATGTGGTATCGCGCTGCTCGACGATTGAAATCCGCGAGGGGCGCGGCGTGGGGCCGAATAAAGACCATGTTTATCTGCATCTGGACCACCTGCCGCCGGAAGCTTTGGCCGAGCGCCTGCCGGGCATTTCCGAGAGCGCCAAGATTTTTGCCGGTGTGGATGTCACCAAAGCGCCGATTCCGGTGCTGCCGACTGTGCATTATAATATGGGCGGCATTCCGACCAATTATTGGGGTGAGGCTTTGAACCCGACCGCCGATAACCACAATGCCATCCAGCCCGGCCTGATGGCTGTGGGCGAAGCGGGCTGTGCTTCGGTGCATGGGGCCAATCGCCTTGGTTCGAATTCTTTGATTGACCTTGTGGTCTTTGGCCGCGCGGCGGCGATTAAAGCCGGCGAGGTTATTGATGCTCATGCGCCTAATCAGGATTTTGACGCGGCGTCTGTCGAGGCCGCTATAGCGCGGTTTGACGATATTCGCCACGCGCGCGGTGCGGTGCCGACCGCCGAACTGCGCTTGGAGATGCAAAAAACCATGCAGAATGATGCCGCCGTATTCCGCACCTCGGAAAGCCTGAAAGAGGGCTGCGAGAAGATGGATAAAGTGGCGGCGAAGATGCAGGATCTCCACGTTACCGACCGCTCGATGGTGTGGAATTCCGACCTGATGGAAACGCTGGAGCTGGGTAATTTGATGCCAAATGCACTGGCCACCATCGTATCTGCCGAGGCCCGCAAGGAAAGCCGTGGTGCCCACGCCCATGAAGATTTCCCCGATCGCGATGATAAAAACTGGCGCAAGCACAGCTTGGCGACCGTTGGGGATGACTGGAAAGTTAATTTGAGCTATCGTGATGTTCACGTAACGCCGCTTACCCCCGAATCCGAGGGTGGGATCGAGATGAAGCGTTTGGCCCCGAAAAAGCGGGTGTATTGAACTGCGGAGCATATGATGAAAAAATTGATAATACTTTCGGGACTGGTGGTTGCGGCTTGCACGCCCACCCTGAACAGCATGACCCGCGCCGAGGCGATCGACATTTGCCAGGCGCAGGCGGATGAAGACGCACAGGTGCTTTCGGGCAATGCCAGCGCGGGGGTGAATTCTTTGACCGGCCCGTCTTTTGGCCTCGGGCTTCGCATTAATCTAACACCAAAACCACAGGCGCAAACCTTTGACGCCTGTATGAACGAACTGGCCGCCAATGGCCAAATTGTGGAGGGGATGTAAATGAAACCGATAGCGATGGTATTGACCACACTTGTATTGGGGGCCTGCACCGTGAGCGGGGTCACGCTGGATCCAAGCCGTTCCACCGCCTCGATTGCGCCGGATTATTTGCAGCTAACGCCGGATGAAGAAAATATCTGGGCCGGCATGACCGATATCCAGCGCGAACGCGCGATCCTGTTTATCAATAATGGTGCCACCTTGATCTCTTCGCTCGGCTCCCGCTAGCCCGATTTTTACAACGCCTTACACCACTCGCGGAAAAGGGAAAATCCCATGGTAGAATTCACACTCCCGAAAAACTCGCGCATGAAGGCGGGGAAAATCTGGCCCAAGCCCGATGGCAAAGATGTGCGCGCGGTGAAGATTTACCGGTTTGACCCTGATTCCGGCGAGAACCCTCGGATTGATACCTATTATATCGATGTCAAAGATTGCGGCCCGATGGTGCTGGATGCGCTGATCAAGATCAAAACCGAGATCGACCCGACGCTGAGCTTTCGCCGTTCCTGCCGCGAGGGGATTTGTGGCTCTTGTGCGATGAATATCGACGGGATCAACACCCTGGCCTGCCTTTATGGCATGGATGAAATGAAGGGCGATGTGAAGATTTATCCGCTGCCGCATATGCCGGTGGTAAAAGACCTGATCCCAGATCTTACGCATTTTTATGCCCAGCATGCCAGCATCATGCCGTGGCTGGAAACCAAAACCAACCGCCCCGCCAAAGAATGGCGGCAAAGCATCGAGGACCGCAAAAAGCTTGATGGTCTCTATGAATGCGTGATGTGCGCCAGTTGCTCCACCTCCTGCCCCAGCTATTGGTGGAATGGCGATCGCTATCTCGGGCCAGCGGCGCTGCTGCACGCCTATCGCTGGATCATTGATAGCCGCGACGAGGCCACCGGCGAGCGGCTGGATGAGCTGGAAGATCCGTTCAAGCTCTATCGCTGTCACACGATTATGAATTGCACCCGCTCTTGCCCCAAAGGCCTGAATCCGGCCAAGGCGATTGCCGAGGTGAAAAAGCTGATGATCGCGCGCAAGGTTTAACCCGTGCCGGACCGGCCTTTTGTCGAAATAGAGCAGCGGCTTTTTGCGGCGGCTGCGGGGCGAATAAGGGTGTTTGGCATTCGGCGGGCCGGCCAGCATGCGATCATTAACTGGATTTTGCGAAATTCCGGCCAGGATCATTCCGTGTTTCTCAATAGCTGCACCATGCGCCGCTCCTGCGTGCGCACCTGCGGGCAATCGGAGCTGAATGCCAGACAAACGGGCAAGGGCGGCGGGCTGGCTACGGCGCTATCCCGTTTTTTAGCGCCTGAAATCCGCCCTTTTGTGCTGATTTCTTATGAGGCGGGCTATGATCACGGTGGTATAACGCCGAATTTTGCCGATCAAAGCTTTGATCACGAGGTGCTGATTACCCGCAGCTTTGTGAATTGGCTGCCGTCATTTATCCGGCTTATGCGGCTGATGAACCCGAAATCAAAGCCGGAGGCGCTGGATATAAGCCACGGGATAACCTTTGAAATGGCGCGCTACAAGGCGCATTTGCTGGCGGCACAAAACAGCGCGCAGACCGTGATTTGCTTTGATAAATGGGCCGAATTGCCGGATTACCGCTTGGCCAGGCTGGCCGGGCTTGGGCTGCCCGTGATCGATAATTCGATGGGCAAGGTGCAATCCTATGGTCGGGGGTCTTCCTTTTCGGGGCAAAAGCTGCCGGCGGAATCGCTGGCCCTCACCCGGCGTTGGCAGAGCATGGAAAATGATGCCTATGCGCAGATGTTTTTGCGGATGGCGATGGCGGATGAGGATTTCATGGCGACCCTTATGGCCAGCTATCCCGAGGATGCAGGGCTTATGCGCCAGCTTATTTCCCCATAGCTGACGTAGACGTGAGGGAAAATGGCTCGAATCCGTGTTACATTCCGTTACCTGCCAATTTCCTATTGGCCGATACCGGAGGTTTTTATGCGTATTCTTGCCCTGATTGCCCTGCTTTTTGCCAGCCCTGCATGGGGCCAGGAGCGCGAGCCGAATAATCTGCTTGGGGAGCGCTCACCCTATTTGCTTCAGCATCTTTATAATACGGTGGACTGGTATCCGTGGGGCGAGGCGGCGTTTGAAAAGGCGCGCGTGGAGGGCAAGCCGATTTTTCTCTCGGTCGGCTATGCCTCTTGCCACTGGTGTCGGGTGATGGCCGAGGAGAGCTTCGAGGATGAGGAAGTCGGCGCGTTTTTGAACGAAAACTTTATCTCGATCAAGATGGACCGCGAGGAGCGCCCTGATCTGGATGAGCAATTTATGCTGGTAACGCAGATGGCGACCGGCGGCGGCGGTTGGCCCAATTCGGTGTTTTTGACCTCGACCGGCGAGCCGTTTTATGGCGGTGGATACTATCCAAAAGAAGCGTTTTTGCAGTTGCTGGGAACGCTGGATCAGCAATGGCGCGAGGATCGTGAGACCATCGATGCCACCGCCGAATCGCTTGGCGGCATTGTGCGCGAATATTTGAGCCGCAAAGCCGATGCGATCCCCTTCACCCCCGAGCTGGCGCGGGCACTTTCGCAGCAAATGCTGGATATGATGGATGTTTTTAACGGCGGCTTTGGTGTGGCACCCAAATTCCCGAGGGAATCCAATTTGCTATATTTGCTGGATCAGGCCGAGCGAAACGGGGATGCTACCTTGCTGGAAGCGGTGCAACTGGCCGCCGAGGGTATGGTGAATGGTGCCATTCATGATCAAGCGGGCGGCGGTTTTCATCGCTATGCGGTCGATAACGAATGGGCCGAACCGCATTTTGAAAAAATGCTCTATAATCAGGCGCTGATTTCACAGGTGCTGATGCGGCTGGATGCGCTGCAAGCCACCCCTGCATTTTCCCGCGCCGCCCAGCGCACGTTTGATTATGTGCTGCGAAGCTTGCAGGCCAAAAGTGGTGGTTTTTATGCCTCCGAAGACGCGGATTCGCTGAATTTGGACGGTGATTTTATCGAGGGATATTATTATACATGGACGCAAGCGCGCATTCGCGACGCCGCCAAGGCGGAGGCGGATTTCCTGATCGAAGCCCTGAATGTGGGCGAAGATGGGCCATTTGGCGGCGAAAGCCCCTTGCGGCTGGTGTATTTTAGCGGCGATCAGGCGCGGCTGGATGCCGGGCTGGAAACCTTGCGACTGGCCCGCATGGCGCGCATGGCCCCGTTCCCCGACCGGAAAATCCTGATGGGCTGGAATAGCGAGATGATCATCGCGCTTGCTGCGGGGGCCGAGGCGTATAACCGGCCCGAATATCTGGTGGCAGCGCAAAATGCGGCGCGGTTTATTATGGATAACATGCGAAATGGCGAGGGCTATTTTCGCACCTATAGCGCTGCCGAAGCCACGATCGAGGCGCAATTGCCGGATTATGCCGGCTTTGGTCGGGCCTTGGTGGCGCTGCATGATGCGGATCCGGCGGGCGGCTGGCTGCCCGAAGCCAAGCGCGTCGCCCGCTATATGCTGGCCAATTTTCAGGAAGAGCGCGGCATTTTTCGCATGAATGAACAGGTGGAAGGGCTGGGGGCGTTTATCCCGATTGATGATGGCGAGGTGGCCTCGGGCAACGCCCAGGCGCAATGGTTGCTAACGGCCTTGGCGCGGCGGGGCGAGGATGTGGACTTCATCCAGCAAGCCGCCGCTTTGGCCGATGTGCTATCGGGCTATGCGCTGGCTCTCCCCGAGCAGCGCGCGGCGGCATTGGCGGCGGTGGATGCGCAAAATCGCGGCGATACCGGCCCGGTGCGCGCGGTATCCAATGGCGCGGTGCAGGTGCGCGCCCGCCTTGATCGCGCGGCGGGGGTGGTGAATTTCACCCTTATCGTGGCCGAGGGCTGGCACATAAATGCCCATGAACCGCTGGAAGATTATTTTATTCCGACCACCTTGCAGGTAAATGGCGAAGCCGTAGGTGCCGAGGCCTATCCGGAGCCGCTGATCACCACTTTGGCCTTTAATAGCGATACACCGCTGGCGCTTTATGATGGTGAAGTGCGGTTGAGTGCGCCGGTCGGGCCGGGGGCGAATGTGGTTAATCTTGTGCTGCAATCTTGCAGTGACGAGATATGCCTTGCACCGCAAAGCCTTAGTTTCAGCTTTTGGTAGCGCCTAGCGCCGCCGCACGGTGGGTGCGCGGTCTTTCTCTTCTGGCGTGTTGGAGCTGTAGCCGTAGGTGGCCTTGGGTTCTATCGTACCCCAGGTCACTTCCGGTTTGCGTTTTTTGGCAGCCAAAGCGACCATCACCGCGATGAAAGCAAGCAATAGTCCAACGCCCAAAAAGACCATCGGGAGGCCCCAGAGGGAAAACCAGTTGTCTATCCGGATATCGCCGGGTGTGCGGGTGTCATAAAGGATGTAGACCTTGCTGCCGCGCGGGTAATTATAGCTCGAGGAGGTCAGAAAGGTCTGCCCTATTTGCTTGTTGCCTTGCGCATCCACATAGGAAATGGTGGGCTGATAGGTGGTTGAATTATCGCTATAGCTCACCGAAATATCAATAACCGTGCCGGTCACACCTATTGCATTCCGGCTGAAATCATTGGCGAAATAAAAGAAAGCTCCGCCAGTACCTACGAAAATAACGGCGATAAAGGCCAGAATATAGATCGTGATCCTAGGGTTGGCTTTCTTGGGTTGTTTCACCAGGCGCTCCTTTTGGTTTGCGTGCAGCCTAGCTCGAATGACGTGCAATGCGCAACCCTGCGGGCGCAGCCGTCGCGCCTTCTTACTGCGAATAAGGCTCACCGGTTATCGAATTTTAGAGCGTTTGAGGGCCTAATCTGGTTTTTCGAGATCGAATCTACTATTAGATCGACTTCGGTCAAAGACCGCTAAAGGGTTGTCGTAGGTGTATTTGCTCATTATGCGTGTATTTGATGCTATCCCGGAAAACGCCTAGAACAAAAGTGTGAATTTTGGAAGTTTCTGAGAATCCGCCAAAAAAGAAACGATATGGGCGCTGGGTTGTAGGCTTTCTTGTGTTCTGGGCCGCTCTTTATGTGGCTGAGCGGCAAGTTCTTAAAATTCTTGACCAAAACATCAGGCAAGATCGTCAGATATTTATAGACTATGTCCGAGGCTTACGGTACGTGAGACACCAGCTTTGGCAAGAGCTGTGACGAAAGAACGCCCCAGCCCCCGGTTGGCGCCAGTAACAAGGGCTGAGGTTTTTTCAAGTTTCATTTGAGGCGCTCCTAATCTGTAAGCTTAATCCAGGCAGGGGAGATGGCGGTTCCCCAACCGAGCGCGTATCCAAAGTGGATGTTAAGCTCGCCGACCGGCTCGATGTAGCGCGCGTTGGTAAGTGGCCCTGCATCTATGGCTTCAAACTCAAGATCGGAGACCATGGTAGAAACCGTTTCTTTTGCGGCAGCATCATCACTGGCGAGCAGAACCTGAATCGCAGGATTTCCGCGCCGCACATCAAAAGGTAGGGCCTGCCAAAACACCGTATTAAAGGCTTTCACAACATGGGCCCCCGGGGCAAGCTTGGCCACTTCTTCAGCTGCCGAGGTGGTATGCCCGATTGTCAGGGCCATATAGTCGGGGGTGATCGGGTTGATGATATCCACGAGAATTTTGCCCGATAAGTCGCCTGCCGCTTTGAGGGCGGCTTTTGCTGACTCAAACGGGACGGCGAGGATCACGATATCTGCGCCAGACACGGCATTGGCGGGTTCAGCACCCTGTGCGGTGCCGCCGATTTCGGCAGCCAGGCCCTGCGCGCGGCGGCGCTTGGAGGCGCGGGCATCATATGCAGGCCGAAGCATTGCTCCTGCCTGATCTGAATGCTGGCCGTCTGGTGAGGCTGTTGCTGCCATACAAGCCGCAGGCCCTGCCTTTAAGTGCGCTCTATTCGCCAACGCGAACCA
>WFUK01000322.1 GCA_015485015.1 Paracoccaceae bacterium
GCTTATGATGATTTCATCGAATTCGGCGGTGAGCAAGGGGCCAAAGAGGCTGGCAAAATGCGCGCCGAGGGCAAGACCTATATCGTCAAAGACGGAGATGTGTTGCATTTTCTGTTTAATACCTAGGTCACAGATTGGTTAACTTTAGCCTCCGTTAACCCGCACCCCGCAAAGCTTGTATCGGGAACAAGTGGAGTGGGTTCATGCAAGTGGGTTTTGCGTGGCTTGACACGCGGCTGGATACAGCCGCGCGTCAGCTAATGGGGCTGTCTAGCCTCGATATTATCAGCGTGGGGACGCGGCGCTATCTGATCGCGGCGGGCGAGGCCGATGGCGGGCTTTCCAGCTATGAAATCTTGAGCGATGGCAGCTTGCTGGCCTCGGATGATGTGCTTTTCAGCGCCAATTCCGGCACGCAAAATGTGCGCTATGTGACCGCTTATGCCTTTGAGGGCGAGGTTTTTGTCCTCCCTTCGGGGCGCTATGACAATAATCTCACGGTTTATCAGTTGGACGCGACGGGCAGCTTTTCCACCAGCCAGACTCTCACTAATGCTGGCACCGCCAATCTTACCCTGAGCGAGGTGGTGGTGGTGGCGGGCAATACCTATCTTTATTCCGCCAATATCTCGGCCGGGCTGGATCGGTTTACCATCACCACAGGCGGCGTGCTGACGGCGCAAACGCTGATACCGGATACGCCGCAAGTGGCGCTCGGGGATGTCAGCGCCATGGTATCGGCCAATTTGCAGGGCAAGGATTTTCTGTTTGTGGCCTCGGCTTTTGATGCGGGGATTTCGGTGTTCGAGGTTGGCGCGGGCGGCGGGCTTAATCCGCGCTCGCTGCTCGAACCGGGGCTGGTGGGCTTTAACGCCATTTCCAGCATGGATACCGCACAAATCGGCAGCCGCGCCTTTTTGCTGGTTGGCTCGGCCGAGACAGATGCGCTTTTGGTGTTTCGGGTCTCTGTGGGGGGGCAGCTCAAGCTGGTGGATAGCCTGATCGATAAATCCGAAACGCGATTCGCCCGTATTTCGGCGGTCGAGAGCTTTGAGGTTGATGGCCGGAATTATGTTTTGGTCGGCGGTTCCGATGGCGGGATCACCCTGTTTGATCTGGATTATCGCGGGCGGCTGAATCTGCTGGCGGTGGTCGAGGATCAATTCACCACCACCCTGACCAATATCTCCGATATCGAGGTGGAAATCATCAACGGCAATATCTTTGTTTTTGTGTCTTCCTCCACCGAGCAGGGCTTCACCCAGTTTCAGCTAACGCTAAACGCGGGCGACATCTATTATGGCGGTCCGGTCCCCGAAACCATCACCGGCACCAGCGGCGATGATACGATTTTCGGCATGGGCAAAAACGATGTGCTGATCGGCAATGGCGGCGATGACCGGCTGGTAGACGGGCGCGGCCGCGATACCCTGACCGGCGGCGCGGGTGCGGATATTTTTGAATTCATCGCTGACGGGCAAAAAGACGTCATCACCGATTTTGAGCTGGGGCTGGACCGGATTGATCTGACGGATTATCCGATGCTCTATTCCTATCTTGATCTCGATATCCGCAGCCGCGCCGACGGGGCCGCCATTCGCATCGGCGAGGAGCTGATATGGATCACCGCCGATGATGGCCAGCGGATTGACCCTACAGATTGGAGTCAGACCGATTTTATTTTTGGTTAGCCCCGTAGCAACTGTCTTTTACATTGTCGCTGATTTCCGGTAATCGCACTCGTTTTTCATCATAGCATTGAGGATGGTGACGAGTTTTCTGGCGGTTGCGACGATAGCGACTTTGGTGGGCTTTCCGGCGTCTTGCAAGCGGTTTCGGAAGGCCTTTAGGGTCGGGTCGTAGCGGCTGGCGATGAAGGCGGCGAGGTAGATCGTGCGGCGGACATTGGCGCGGCCACCCCAGATTCGGCGTTTGCCTTTGAACACACCACTTTCCCGCGCGTGGGGTGCGAGGCCCGCAAGGCTGGCGATCTGGCGGCGGTCCATGTGGCCCAGCTCCGGCAGGCTGGCGATCAGCGCGGCGCTCAGAATTGGGCCGATCCCGGGCATGGTTTGCAGGCGCGCAGCCGTGTCTCGCAGGGGCTTATGGGCTTGAATATGCGTCGCGATTTCCGCCTCGATCCGCGCCAGCCGCTTGGCAAAATGGGCCAGAACCGCGCGGATATCGCGCCGCACAACCGCAAGGCGCACCTGCTTCAGGCGATTGTTTTCAGCCCGTATCATCGCGGCGATGTCCGCGCGCCGGGCCACCATTTCGGCCAGCTCTGCACGGGTTTTCTCGGGTGGCGGCGTCGGGGAAAGCCGCAGGGCCGCGCCCATCTGGGCCAGCATTTCAGCGTCCACCCGGTCGGTCTTGGCCAGCCGCCCTGTGGCGCGGGCAAATTCGCGGGCCTGGCGCGGGTTCACGCGGGCATAAGCGATGTTTTGCGCCGCCAGCGCCTCGGCCAGCGGGCGCTCATAGCCCCCCGAGGCCTCGAACACCACGATGCAATTCTTAAGCCCGCGCGCGAAGTTGGCCAGCCGCTTGGGCGAGCTGAGAATATGCGTGGCGCGGGCGGTTTCAGGGTCAAAAACGTCGATCCAGCCCTTGGCGATGTCGACGCCGATGTAATTTGGTGTTAATGTCATGGTTCCTATCCTTGATCTGCGGGGTCAGCTGAGCTCCAGCATGCCCCATGCAACTGTTCAGGTTAAGTATGGTCGGCAGGCGAGCCCCAAGCTACGGGACGGTCTTTCAAGACCAAGGGTGCGACGGGGTCTCGCCTGCCTGCATTACATATGACATAGTTTTAAGAGACAAGGGTGCGTGGTCCCCACGCACCTCAGGATTATTCCGCCTCTTTTGCCCAGAAATACCCCGCCAACGAGCCAAGCACCGCCCAGCCGATGGCGGAGATCGCCAAGGTCATGCCGACAAATTCGCCCGCAAGCTCGGGTGGCACCACCCCGCCATAGCCGCCCGCTTTGGGAAAGCCGATCACATGCGGCAGGGCCAAAAGCACAATGCCCGCGCCCCAATGCGCCCAGTTTTTGCCAAAGCCGATGGCGACAAGCCCGGCGATGGTGGCCAGCACCGTGCCGATCCACCATGTTTGGCGCAAAGGCAGCGGCGCAGCCATCGCGCCCGGCAATTCAGGCGGCAGGCCCATGGCTGGCGAAAGGCTAAAGGCCATAAACCCCGCCACCCCCCAGATGATCCCGCTGCGTGCGCTGATAACAACCCCGCTACGAGCCGCAAAAGCCATGCCGGCGATCAGCAGCAAAGCATAGCCGATATAGGC
>WFUK01000323.1 GCA_015485015.1 Paracoccaceae bacterium
AAGGCCGGAAAGATGAAAAAGGAAGCGGGTAAGCCTTTGCCCGAGTTGGATTTAGTTGAAAACCCCGACATTTTGAAGGCCGTCTCAAAGCGACAAAAAAATCGTCCGGCTTTGGTTATCGGCTTTGCCGCCGAGACAGATGACGTGGTGGAAAACGCCGTTGCGAAGCGAATTCGCAAAGGCTGTGACTGGATATTGGCAAATGATGTTGGCGGGGCGCGCGCGGTGATGGGGGGCAAGGACAACCAAATTGTCCTAATCACAGCGGATGCGGTGGAGCCTTGGCCTTGGATGACGAAGAGGCAAGTTGCAACCGTCTTGGCCGATAAGGTGAGCGAGGCTTTGGTATGAGCATCGTGAAAATCAACCGGTTGCGAGGCTCAAGCCTGCCATTGCCGAGCTATGAGAGCGATGGTGCCGCGGGAATGGACATCCGGGCAGAGCTGGATGGCGAAACGTTAAGTATTAAACCAATGGAGAGGTGTTTGGTTCCCAGCGGCTTTGCGCTGGAAATTCCAACCGGATATGAAATGCAAATTCGGCCACGTTCGGGGCTGGCGCTAAAACATGGAGTTACCTTGGTTAACGCGCCCGGCACAATTGATAGCGACTATCGCGGAGAAATTGGGGTGATTCTGATCAACCTGGGCGAATATGATTTCACCCTTAACCATGGGGACAGGATTGCGCAGATGGTGCTGGCTCCGGTATCCAGATGCCAGTGGATAGAAGATAGCAAGCTAACCGATTCCAATAGAGGGCGGAGCGGATTTGGCTCGACGGGAAAGTAGATGTATTTATTATCAAAAAAATCAAGCCTAGCGCTCGAAGCGGTTTTGGACGTGGCGTATAATGCGCGCCCAAATCCGGTGCAATCCAAGGATATTACCGAGCGTCAGGGCATTCAAAGCCGATATCTGGAGCAGGTGCTGCAATTTTTGGTAAAGCGAGGTATTCTCAAAGGAGTGCGTGGCCCGAAAGGTGGTTATACGCTGGCGCGCGAGCGGCGCCGGTTGACCTTGGGCGATGTGCTGCGGGTGATTGAGGATCTGGAAAACGAAGACGACAAAATGGACTCTGTTTCCGAGCTTGGGGAAAAGGTGATTCAGCCGATTTGGGCGGATTTTCATGGTGAAATGCTATCTATTTTGGATCAAATTACCTTGGAAGACCTGTGTGATCGCGCCGAAAAAGCGGGTATCGAGCGTTCTGGTGGCGAAATCAGCGAGTTTGTGATTTAGGGAGATATGGCCATGAGGCATAAGTCTAGAGGGTTGATTTATAATGATATAACCGAAACGTATGGTGGAACGCCATTGGTTCGGTTTAACCGCTTTGCCGCCGCGATGGAGGTGGAGGCCGAGATATGCGGTAAGCTGGAGTTTTTTAACCCGCTCGGCTCGGTGAAAGACCGGATCGGTGTGGCGATGGTGGACGCAATGGAGGCCTCCGGTGAGCTAAAACCTGGAGGGACCTTGATAGAGCCGACCTCTGGAAATACCGGAATTTCGCTCGCTTTTGTCTGCGCGGCGCGGGGCTATAAGCTGATTATTACCATGCCGGAGAATATGTCGGTTGAACGCCGTCAAATGCTGCATTTGCTTGGGGCGGAGCTGGTTTTGACCCCCGCAAAAACCGGCATGGCTGGCGCGATTGAGCGCGCGGGAGAGCTTGTGGAGGAAATTGCGGGGGCGGTTATGCCTCAACAATTCGAAAATATGGCCAATCCGGATATCCACGAAGCCTCGACTGCGCAGGAAATCTGGAATGATGCGGGTGGAAAGGTTGATGTGTTTATCTCTGGCGTTGGCACCGGAGGCACGCTGACAGGCGTTGCGCGTGTTTTGAAAAAACGCAACCCAGAGGTGCATATCGTTGCGGTAGAGCCAGAAGATTCCGCTGTATTGTCCGGGGGAAAGCCCGGACCCCACAAAATTCAGGGAATCGGTGCGGGGATTGTGCCTTTGACGCTGGATACCGATATTATTGACGAGGTGTTAACCATCGGGAATGAAACCTCGTTTGATATGTCGCGCAAGCTCGCTGAAATTGAAGGCATTCCTGCGGGAATTTCGTCGGGAGCGGCTTTGGCGGCGGCGGTTGAAATCGGTAGCCGACCAGACATGAAAGGCAAACGTATTGTGGTGATTATTCCCAGTTTTGCCGAGCGTTATCTGTCCTCTGGCCTGTTTGATGGTGTAGGATGAGCCTGCTTTACGCCGGCGGATTGTGGTCTGTTTTCCTGATTTTCGGGGTCTCGGCCGGATATGTTTGGGCGTTAAACGGGCCTCGTTGGGCGTATCGGGCCTTGGCGGTTGCAGCGGGTGCAGTGATTGCGTTTTCGTGGTTTCTACCGGAAGATCATGTGTTTCGGGTGCGTGTAGCGGAGGGGTTGATCTGGTGGTTTTGGGCAGTGATGTTTTCGATTCCTGTCGGGCTTTATGTCTGGTGGGTTCGATGGCTAAAGAAAAAGGTAGATCAGCGACATGACACCTGATGAAATTACGCGATATGCCCGACACATCGTGTTGCGCGAAATAGGCGGGCCGGGGCAGCAAAAGCTGTTAAGGGCTAAACTACTATGTGTCGGCGCAGGTGGCTTGGGTAGTCCGGCGTTGCTATATCTTGCGGCTGCGGGTGTTGGGCGGCTCGGAATTGTTGATGATGATGCAGTTAGCCTGTCTAATTTGCAACGGCAGATACTGTATTCGACCGACGATATCGGGGCGGCAAAAACCGAACGGGCAAAAGCCACTTTGGGCCAAATAAATCCACATATCTCGGTTGATCTACACCCGGTCCGGCTGGATGCCAGCAATGCGGACGCGCTTGTCGGCCAATATGATCTTGTGCTTGATGGCAGCGACAATTTTGCGACTCGCTATCTGGTTAACGCCGCCTGTGTGCGCGCGAAAAAGCCACTCATTTCGGCGGCGATGAGCCAATGGGAGGGGCAGATTAGCGTCTATGATCCCAATACCGACGGGCCTTGCTATCGCTGCGTATTTCCCGAAGCTCCGGCTGAAGGATTGGCGCCAAATTGCGCGCAAGCCGGTGTGATGGGCGCGTTAGCCGGTGTGATGGGCTCGATGATGGCCTCCGAGGCAATCAAGGTGATTACCGGTGCCGGAGAGCCTCTGAGAGGCGCGCTTTATATCTATGATGCGCTTTATGGAGAGAGCCGAAAACTAAGCCTGAGCCAGCGGCAAGATTGCCCGGATTGTGGCGCAATCCAAAGCTAGATACGCCAGCTAAAGCATCGCCGGAACGACGAGATCCGGTGGGCGGTGACCATCGGCGAAGGTCTTGATATTAATGATAACTTTCTCACCCATTTCAATCCGTCCCTCCACGGTAGCCGACCCCATATGGGGCAAAAGCAGCACATTATCCAAGCCCTTGAGCCGTGGATTTATTTGATTGCCGTTTTCAAAAACATCCAGCCCCGCACCGGCAATTTCGCC
>WFUK01000324.1 GCA_015485015.1 Paracoccaceae bacterium
GATTTGCTCGGTAATGCCAATTCCGGCAATAATAAACCCCGCCCAGACCAGAAATACCGAGACCCAGCCCCCCATGCGGAGGAATATGCCGTAAAACGGTCTCATAGGGCCGAGGTGATCCGTGCCAATGTTTTTACCGCCTGAACCGCCTTGCCGGAATCAAGGCTTTCGGCTGCGATTTCAACGCCTTGTATCAGGCTATCCGCCTTATCGGCAATCACCAATGCCGCCGCTGCATTCAGCAGCACCGCATCGCGATAGCCGCCCTTTTCTCCACCCAGCACCGCGCGCAGGGCCTTGCCGTTATATTCAGGCGAGCCGCCGGTGATGTCCTTAAACGGATATACAGGTAGCCCGGCATCCTCGGGGTGGATCTCGCTTTGCAGGATCACACCGTTTTCCAGCTTGGCCACGGTGGTAGGGCCGCAAATGGTGATTTCATCCGTGCCATCCGAGCCATGCACCAGCCAGGCGCGCTCCGAGCCGAGATCTTGCAGGGTTTCGGCCATATGCACCAGCAAATGCGGGGTGAAAACGCCGGTAAGCTGGCGCTTTACGCTCGCAGGATTGGTCAGCGGGCCAAGGATATTGAAGATGGTGCGGGTGCCAAGCTCCAATCGCGCGGGCATCACATGGCGCATGGCGGGATGGTGCATCGGGGCCATCATAAAGCCGATATTGGCCTCGGCCAAGCCGCGCTCCACCACCTCGGGTTCGACCATCACCTTCACGCCCATCTGCCCCAAAGCATCCGCCGCGCCCGATTGGGAGGATATGTTTTTGTTGCCATGCTTGGCCACCGGCACCCCCGCGCCCGCCACCACAAAGGCCGTCGCGGTCGAGATATTCAGCGTGGCCTTGCCGGTGCCGCCAGTGCCGACGATATCCATCGCGCCAGCGGGGGCGCTTACGGGCTTGCAGCGCGCGCGCATGGCGCGGGCGGCGGCGGTGATCTCGACCGGTCCTTCCGAGCGGGTGCGCAGCACCATCAGAAATCCGGCGATCTGCGAAAGCGTGGCGCTGCCATCCATGATGATATCAAAGGCGGCTTGGGCATCGGTGCGGGTCAGGGGGCCGTCAATGGCTTTGGCGATGATCGGTTTCAGGGCGTCGCTCATGCTGGTTCCTTTGCAAGGGCTAGAAAGTTGCGCAATATCTGGTGGCCATGCTCGGTGGCGATGGATTCGGGGTGAAACTGCACGCCATGGATCGGCAATTCGCGATGCGACAGCCCCATAATCGTGCCATCCGCCACCTCGGCGGTGATCTCCAGTATATCCGGCAGGCTTTTGCGCTCTACGGTTAGGGAATGATAGCGCGTGGCCTTGAAGGGCGAGGGGATATCGACAAATAACCCTTTGTTTTGATGCAGTATTTCTCCGGTCTTGCCATGCACGATTTGATCCGAGCGTATGATTTTGCCACCAAAAGCCTGTCCGATGCTTTGATGCCCGAGGCAAACCCCCATCAAGGGCGTGCGCGCGGCCGCCGCTGCCTCGATCAGCCCAAGGCAGATGCCCGCCTGATCAGGGTCACAAGGACCGGGAGAAAGCAGAATCGCCGCAGGATCAAGCCCCATCGCCTCTTTCACGCTTAGCTCGTCATTGCGCTTCACCACAACATCCTCGCCAAGCTGGCCAAAATAATGCACCAGATTGTAGGTGAAGCTATCGTAGTTATCAATCAAAAGCAGCATAAGCACCCTTTCGCGAAAATATTACCCTATAGGGGCTGTTGATTACCCCGGATATGTTGCTAGACTGTTTAACAGCTTGTGGGGTAAAGTGAAAACCCTGTTTTGAAAAGGAAAATTAGAGGAATATTCATGTCGACGTCTCGCAACAAAGGCGGCGGCTTTTTCGTAGGGGTTCTCTATGGAACAGTCACCAGCATCCTGTTGTATCTAGTGCTTTCTTTTTTGTATCCCATCGAAATCAGCAATGCCAGCGCGCCCGTAGAGATCGCCTCTACCGGCGGGGCAGAACCTGCCGAAACCGCGCCCGCTATTGTGGAGCCTGCGGAAAATATCGAGATCACGGAAAACGTATCTCAGCCCGAGATCCAGCCCGAAGCCGACCTGCCCGAAGCGCCAGCCACCGAGCTGGCCAGCATGGGCCAGCCCGATATGGGCCAAGGCAACGAGATTGCCGTCGGCGGGGGCGGGGATTCCAGCCCGGCCAGCGTGGTAAACCCTCAAATCGTCGGCACGCAAGCACAAGCCGAGCCAGCGATTGCTACCGCAAGCGCCGAGGTGCCCAGCGTTGGCGGCCCGTCAACCGAAACCACCGTGCCTGGCCAGTCAACGGTTGTGGCATCTGTGCCGGCCTCGCCGGATGCGGCGGGCACACAGGTCGCGCCGCCGGCCGAGCTTTCGCCTTCGGTTTCGGGTCCGGCCACCGAAGTTTTTGCGGTTGCTTTTACCGGTGACAGCTCCAAGCCGATGCTGGCAATCATTCTGGAAGACACGCTGGAAACCGATCTGACCGATCTATTCGCCACCGGCACCCCGCTTAGTTTTGCGCTGCCCGCAGATGTGGATTCCTCCGGTTCGGCGCGCAGCATCCGGCAAAGCGGCTATGAGGTGGTGGCGATGCTGCCCTCCGGCCTTAGCCGCCAAAGCGGTGTGGAGGATAATGTCCGGCAATTTATGCAAAACGTGCCGGTGGCGGTGGCGCTGCTGGATGCCAGCTCTGCCGGGCTGATGCTGAATCGGGATTCGATGCAAAAGGTGCTGGATACAACCCGCCCCGCCGGGCTTGGCGTGATCACCTTTGGCGGTATTGGCACGAATATTGCGCGCGATCAGGCCCTTAGGGCGGGCGCGGCTTACGGCAATGTTACCCAGATCATTGACGAATCCCAGGATATCGAGCTGATATTACAAGCGCTGAACCGCGCGGCGCTTAAAGCTGTAACCAATGGTAGCGCGATTGTATTTGCCCGCACCCGCCCCGAAACCATTGAAGCGGTGGTGCGCTGGCTTGACGGCTTTCGGGCGCAGCGGGTGCAGATGGTGCCGGTGAGCGTCGCCATTCAGCGCTAGGCTACCCCGCCCAGCGAATAGAAAAGGCCGGATCGAAGCGCTCCAAAGAGGGCGATTTCGATCCGGCCTTTTTGATTTATCCTAGGCTGTGGCGGCGTGCGAGTTGCGCGCCAGATCTCCGGTCACCCATTCCATCACGGTGCGATAAGCCAGATACAGGATGATGGGCGTGCCAATCGCCAGCCCGATATACAGGCCGCCAAGCGCCATAATACCGTGGCCCGTGGCCACCGCCATCACCTGCACATTCAGCCATGCCCCGATGGGGAAGGTGAAGGAGGCCCAAACCGGCGTATAGCCGCCGCGTATCATCCAGGGCACCAAAAACAGCAAGCCGATTAAAGCCACATCTCCGGCGCGGTAAAACCAGATGAAGATCTCGTGATTTCCCAATGTGCCAAACCCGAGCGCAAACAGGCAGATCGGCGCCAGAAATATCATCACACTGGGGCGCAGGGCTTTTGGCAGCGGATCGCGCTTGAGCGTCAGGAGAATACCGATCGTAACAATCACAAAGGCCAGAAGCGCCGACCAGATCAATAGCTGGCTTTCCCAGACAAAGCCCAAAGGCACGCCGGCAATCGGGCCAACCACCGGCCCGACAAAGGTGAGATACTGAAAGGTGGTGAAATGGCGCTTTTCCGGCGGGTCTTTCCAGATGGCAAATAGCACAATTGCCGAGGCAAATACCTGCATAAATACCCCCGTCCACCAGACCAGCGGCACCGAAATGCCGAGCGGCAGCAAGGCCGCCGCCAGAAGCATCATCGCCATCGCCATAGAGGCAATACCGGCGCGGGCAGGCGGGCTTTTCATATCTTCAAATAATACCGAGGGGCGCGATAGCAGCTTGCGCAGGTAAAACCCTGTAAACCATATAAAATATCCGGTTGAAGCGGCCAGCATCAGGTTGCCGATATCCTCGGAAATCCATGGAACTACATCGGCAGCGTTTCTCCAGCCAAGCGCCAAAGACATAAAGCCAAGGCAAACCGGAAAAGCAGCGGGCGGCGTTTGTCGCCATAGTGGTGTTTCTAAAAGCATGACGTCCCTCGTTTTTTTATGATTATAACGAGTTTACCCAAAAAATGACGAGGATCAAGCTTTCAGCGGTTTATCTATTGCCGCGCGCGCCGCCAAATAGCGCGGCTTCTTTGGCGGCTTGCTTCAAGGCGTTGGATTTGTTGACTGTTTCCTGAAATTCGGCCTCGGGATCACTATCATACACCACACCGCCGCCAGCCTGCACATATAGGGTTTGGTCTTTGATCACCGCGGTGCGCAAGGCGATGCAGATATCCATATCGCCATTGCAGGCAAAATAACCGAAGCCGCCGCCATAAACACCGCGTTTCTCACTTTCCAGCTCGTCGATGATTTCCATCGCCCGCACCTTGGGCGCGCCAGACACCGTGCCGGCAGGTAATCCGGCCAGCAGGGCGCTCAGGGCGTCGTGATCCTCTGAAAGCTCGCCTTCGACATTGGAAACGATATGCATCACATGCGAATAGCGCTCGATGATAAACTGCTCGTTTGGATCAACCGTGCCGATTTTCGCCACGCGGCCGACATCATTCCGGCCCAGATCAAGCAGCATGAGATGCTCGGCGCATTCCTTTGGATCGGCCAGCAGGTCTTTTTCCAGCGCCAGATCCTCGGTCTCATTCGCACCGCGCTTGCGGGTGCCGGCGATGGGGCGGATGGTGACCTTGCGATCCTTGACCTGCACCAGAATCTCGGGGCTGGCCCCGACGATCTGATAGCCGCCAAAATTGAAATAAAACATATAGGGCGAGGGGTTGGTGCGGCGCAGCGCGCGATAAAGCGTGAAGGGCGGCAGGGCGAAATCCTGCTTCCAGCGCTGGCTCGGCACCACCTGAAAAATATCTCCGGCGCGAATATAGGCTTTGGCCTTGTTCACCATCTCGAAATAGTCGGCCTTGCTCATATTGCTTTCGCGCGGCGCGGCCTCGACATCGGAAAATTCGCTAATACCGGCAATGGCCGGACGATCCAGATCGCGCAGGGCATCGGCCACCCGCTCGGCGGCCTGGGCATAGGCGGCGCGGGCGCTTAGGCCCGAATTGGCCCATGCGGGCGAAACCACGGTGACCTCGCCCTTGACCCCGTCCACCACCACCACCACCGAGGGGCGCTGCATAACCGCATCGGGCAGGCCGATCGGGTCGGGGTTGATATTTGGCAAATGCTCCACCAGCCGGATCATATCATAGCCGAGAAAGCCGAATAGCCCCGCCGACATCGGCGGTAGGCCCTCGGGCAGATCGATCCGGCTTTCGGCGATCAGGGCGCGCAGGCTGGTGAGCGGATCACCGGATTCGGGCTTAAACGCGGCTTCGTCAAACCGCGCCTCGCGGTTCAGGCTGGCTTTTTCGCCGTGGCATTGCCAGATCAGATCGGGCTTCATGCCGATGATGGAATAGCGCCCGCGCACCTCGCCGCCGGTGACGGATTCAAGGATGAAGCTGTCTTTTCGCCCTTGGGTCAGCTTGAGCATCAAGGATACAGGCGTATCCATATCCGCGACGATCCTTTGCCAAACCACCTGATTTTCGCCATTATTATACGCGGTTTCAAAGGCGGGGAATTCCGGGTTCAGCGCCATGATCTAGTGTCCGTCATCAATGCCGTCGACATGCAGCCCGTCGCCACCAAGGATGGAATCGATCAAACCTTGATTGATGGTGATCTCGGTTTGATTGGCAATGCCGTTGGCGAAAAGGATATAGAGGTCCGAGGCGACATCCTCCCGCATCTGGGTGTTGGCCTGCTCCAGAAAGCTGATGCCGGTGTCGGATTGCGGATCAAACGGCGAAATACTGGTGATCTGAATAACAATCGCGCCGGTTTCCGTGGGATAAACCACTACGTCATCAATCGGTTGGTCAAAAAGCTCAAGCGCCACAATCGGCGGCACGCCTGTGGGCGGAGAAGTGCGGGTGGCGTTGGTTTCGCGTTGCGGTGTTTGGCCGATGGCGGCCAGGGTGGCGGAAAAATCGGCACCGGCTTCGACCTGTGATTTCAGCTCGGCGGCGTAATCCTGAATGCGCGAGACCGTGATCTCCCGGGTGGCACCAACCGTGGCTTGCTCGCGGGATTCCTCAAGGGTGCGCAAGCGGGCCGGAACGATTTCATCGACCCGAAGGACAAGAATACCGCCATCATTCAGCTCGACCAAATCCCGATCTTCGCCAATATCCGCGCCAAGCGCCTCGGAGATAAACACCGGATCACTGGCAATCGGTTCGACGGAATCAATGCTGTAATCAATGGTGAAAAGCTGCATATCGGTTTCGTTTACCAGCTCTTCAAGGCTGGCTCCGCCGGCGATCAGATCATCGATATCGCCGATCATAACCGGAATTTGTGAGGCGGCCTGTTGTTGGGCCAGCGCGGTGCGGATGTCGTCTTTTACATCGTCGAAAACCAGCTCCACCGCAGGGATGGCGGCATTTACCTTAAAAAGCGCAGGGCCAACCAGCGCCTGAACCGGACCATAGATACCGGTGCCATCCGTGGCAAAAATCAGATCGGCTACCGCATTGGCGATTTGGCTGGCGACCACCATGCCAAGCTGGGTTTGCTCGGGGGATTGACCTTGCTCGGCGGCGATATCCTCAAAGCTGGCTTCGCCGGCATCAAGCCGCGCGCGGGCGTTATTGGCGGCATCCAGATCGGGGAATATAATGCGGTCCACAATCCGGCGGGCCGGGGTGTTCGAGGCTTGGGATTGCGCGTCAAATACCTGCTGGACCTCTTCATCTGTGATTTCGATATCGGCCATCAGCAATTCGGGGCTGATCAGCGCATAGGTGATTTTGCGGGTTTCAGGGGTGGTGAATAGATCGGGATTCGCATCGTAATAGGCTTGGATCTCAGGCTCGCCAGCGGTTTCGGTTTCGCTATTCAGCACGGTTTTATCCAGCTCGGCCCATATCAGATCACGACGTTCGCCGATGAAATCCATCAATATGCGGGCGGCGGTGTTTTGCTCGGCCACGCCGCCGGAAACCGCGCTGTTTATCAGGTTTTGGGTTTGATCATCGCGCAGCAGGGCTTCGTAATCGGCGCGGGTCAGGTTTTGTTGTTGCAGGATCAAATCGTAATTGGCTTCGGAAAATCCGGTGCCGAACACCTGAAAAGCCGGATTGGTGATCAGGGCTTGCCGAACCGCCTCATCCCCGACAGAAAGGCCAAGATTGGCGGCCTCGTTGGAAAGTGCCGCCATGGTGATCTGGCGGCGCAGGCTGGTTTGATCAATGCCAAAAAGACGGGCTTGGTCAAGGGTGAGGGCTTGGCCGAATTGCTGCGTGGCGCGCTGGATGTCTTGTTGCAGGGCGTTATAATACTGGTCTACCGAGATTTCTTCGTTGCCTACCGTTGCCACCTTGGTGGCACCGGTTGCCTGAAAGGCTCCGGTAAGGCCAAAGCCGCCAAGACCCAGAATCAAAAAGCCCATAATCACCCATACAAAGATGCCGGATTTCTTTTTGCGCGTTTCGGTCATTCATTTCACCCCTGCATTAAATGTTCATGCTGTTTTATGGCGGGTTGAAGGAGGTGGCAAGCCAAAAGGGCGTGAATAGCAGCGGGCGATCATTGATCGGGGGATCGACCCCCTCACAAATGATATATCGCAAGCGATATAGGGGCTATACTGACAGGTAATGTCAGGAGGAATATGGTAAGGACAGCTATGGAATTTGAAAATGCAAATGTGGCTGCGGCTTTCGCGGCGTTTCCGGACGAGGTGCGGGCAAGGCTATTGGGCCTGCGGGCGCGGATTGTGGCGGTGGCTTTGGCCGAGGGCATTCAGCTGGAAGAGGCTTTGCGCTGGGGGCAACCGGCCTATCTTGTGCCCAAAGGGTCTACTCTTCGGCTCGGCGCGCCTAAATCTGGCGGTTTTGCGCTTTATACCCATTGCCAAACCTCGCTGATGGATGATTTTCGTGCGCTTTGCCCCACGCTCAGCTATGAGGGCAATCGCGCCGTGCATTTTGCGCTTGAGGATGAGCCGCCCGCGGCGATTGATCTGCTGATTAGGGCCGCGCTGACCTATCATATGGCTTGACCTTCCCCGCTAGGCGGGCGATAGCACCCGAATGGCACCATCACCGATCCTGACCCTGGCCGATATCATGCTCACCTTTGGCGGACATCCGCTATTTGACGGGGTGGAGCTAACCGTGCATGCGAGCGAGCGCATCTGCCTTGTGGGGCGGAATGGCTCGGGCAAATCCACGCTGCTTAAGGTGATGGCGGGGCTTATGGAGCCGGATGCCGGCGATCGCTTTGTGCAGCCCGGCCGCGCCGTGGCCTATATGGCGCAAGACCCCGATTTCACCGGCTTCGAGACGCTTTTTGATTATGCCACCGATGGCCTCGATCCGGCTGATTTTTACCGTGTCGAGATCGCGATGGAGGGGATTAAGCTTTCGCCGGATATTCGCTGCGACGAGGCTTCAGGCGGGGAGCGCAGGCGGGCGGCGATTGCGCAAATTCTGGCCTCCGAGGCTGATTTGCTGCTGCTGGACGAGCCGACAAACCACCTTGATATCGAAGCCATCGCCTGGCTTGAGGGCCATTTGGCGCAAACCCGCAAGGCTTTTGTGCTGATCAGCCATGACCGCGCCTTTCTGCGCGCGCTCACCCGCACAACCCTGTGGGTGGATCGCGGCATTGTGCGGCGGCAAAACTCCGGCTTTGCCAGCTTTGAGGAATGGCGCGACAAGGTGTTTGAAGACGAAGACATGCAGCGCCACAAGCTCAAGCGCCTGATCAAGGCCGAGGCCCGCTGGGCCGTCGAGGGCATTTCGGGGCGGCGCAAGCGCAATATGGGGCGGGTGCGGCGCTTGCAGGATTTGCGGGCGCAGAAATCCGCCGAAATCAAGCAGATCGGCGCGGCGGCGATGGCCTTTGAGGGCGGTCCAAAATCTGGCCGGCTGGTGGTGGAAGCGCGCGAGATCAATAAGGCTTATGCCAAACCCATCGTGCAGGATTTCAGCCTGCGGGTGATGCGCGGTGATCGCATCGCGCTGGTTGGCCCAAATGGCACCGGCAAAACCACGCTTTTGAAAATGCTCACCGGCGAGATCGAACCCGATAGCGGCGAGATCAAGCTCGGCACCAATCTTTCGCTTGCGGTGTTTGACCAAAACCGCGAGGCGCTCGACCCCGAGCAATCCCTCTGGGATGCGCTGACCGGAGATCCGGCGCTTGGGGTTTCGGGCAATAATGATCAGGTTATGGTGCGCGGCGTGCCTCGCCATGTGGTCGGATATTTGAAAGATTTCCTGTTTTCCGAGGCCCAGGCCCGCGCCCCTATTCGCAGCCTTTCGGGCGGTGAAAAAGCACGGCTTTTGCTGGCGCGGATTATGGCGCAGGAAAGCAATGTGCTTATTCTGGACGAGCCGACCAATGATCTGGATGTCGAAACGCTGGACCTGCTGCAAGAGCTGATCGACGATTATGACGGCACGGTTATTCTGGTCGCGCACGACCGCGATTTCCTTGATCGCGTCGCCGATACCACCATCGCCATGGAAGGCGACGGCAATGCGATTGTTTATGCTGGCGGTTGGACGGATTACCAATCCCAACGCGGGGTGGTGGCCGAAGAAGCTGCGGCAAAGCCCAAGAAAAAGGGCGAGGCGCAGGTGAAATCCGCCGCGCCAAAATCGGGCCTTAGCTTTAAGCAAGAGCATCGCCTGAAAGCCCTGCCAGAAGTGATTGAAAAACTGGAAGCCGAAATCGCCAAGCTGGAAGCCCTGATGGCGGATCCCGAGCTTTTCACCGCCCAGCCAGAGAAATTCCAGAAGGCCTCCGATGCATTGGTGATGCGGCATGAAATGCTATCGGACGCCGAAGCGGAATGGCTGGAGCTGGAAGAACTGGGCGCGGGCGGTTAGGCTGTTTTGCAACGTTTGAAGGCCGGTGGCCCGCCGCGCCATAAATAGTCAACAAACCACAAGTTTCTAGGCGCTAACTTAGCGCGGTGGCCATAACTTTGGCCGCGTTTTTTGACGCTTGACTGACCTCACTAAACTAGTTTAGTGAGGTCAGTTAGATGCGCATATAGCGCAGATATACCAAAGGCTTAACTCAAAATATGCTATAAATTTAGGGGCTGACCCAGATAACTACTTTAAGTGACGTTTAACCCATTGTCTTAGCTGTAATAATTGGCCTGACGGGTCACTGTTGTTAAAACGCCACTCACATTTTTTCAAATATAGGCCAAATTGGGCCTTGGGAACACCGTTAAACCGGCGCATGTGGCGCTTGGCTTGGTTCCAGAAATTCTCGATGCCGTTGATGTGGTTGTGACGATCAGCAAACAGCTTAGAATGATTGATCCTGAAGTGGTGGAAATCCGAC
>WFUK01000325.1 GCA_015485015.1 Paracoccaceae bacterium
CGGAGATGTGTATAAGAGACAGATCTCGCGACGATACGTGCCATAGCCCGCCGCGATAAAAGCGTCTTCGGCGGCGCGGGCATGCACGAATATGGCATCCACATCCCCCGCCTGCCCAAGGCGCAGCGCTTGCCCGGTGCCGACCACAATCAGCTGCACCTCTATGCCAAGGTCGGCCTTGATTTCGGGCAGCAGAATGGCGGATAGCCCCGAATTGTAAAACGAGGTGGTAACGGCCATTTTCAGACTTTGCGCCTGTGCGCCGCTGCCGATCAGCCATGCCGCGATCAGGGCTTTTATCATATGCCTCATTCGACGATCTCTCCGGTAATAAAAGCCAATGCTTCGGGGCTAATCGGTGCGGCAAAAAACGCCGTCGCGTCGCTTTTTTCATGCAGCAAGCCCTTGTGCATAAACAAAATATCATCCGCAAGCCGGCGGGCCTGCCCCATATCATGGGACGACATCACAATCCGCGTGCCTGCGGCTTTGGCGGCGGTCAAAATCGCTTCGATCTCGCGGGTGGCGCGGCCATCCAGATTGGCGCTGGGTTCATCGAGAAACAGCAGCTCGGGCTTGATGATCAGCGCCCGCGCCAAAGCCAGCTTTTGCTTTTCCCCGCCCGAAAGCCACGGCGCGGCGCTATCCAGCAGGGCTTCCATCCCAAAGCGGTGCGCGCATTTTCTGGCGGCCAGCAGGGCTTCGGGCTTGGCCATGCCGCGCAGGCGCAAGGGATAGGCGAGACTATCCAGCACCGAGCGCCGCATCATAATCGGGGTTTGAAACACAAAGGCCTGATTTTGGCGGGCTTCAATGGGCGGTGCCGCCCACTCCACCGAACCGCCCGAGGGGCGCTGCAAGCCATGCATCAGCCGCAACAACGTGGTTTTCCCCGCGCCATTAGGGCCGATCACCATGGTTATGCCGACCCCTTCAAGGGTGTAATCCACCGGCCCGAGCAGGGCCTTGCCGCGCCGATGGGCGGTGGCGGCGGTCAGGGTCAGGGGAAGGAGGCTCACCATGTGCTGGCCCGCTCGGTTTTGCCAAGGGTGTGGATCGCCAGATTGACGATTACTGCCAGCATAATCAGCACCAGCCCCAGCCCCATGGCAAAGGCGAAATTGCCCTTGCCGGTTTCAAGCGCGATCGCGGTCGTCAGCACCCTTGTGGCATGTTCGATATTGCCCCCCACAATCATGATCGCCCCGACCTCGCCAATAGCGCGGCCAAAGCCGGCCAGCGAGGCCGTTAGCAAGGCCCGCCTGCCATCCCATACCAGCGCCATGATCCGCTGGCGGCGGGTGGCGTTCATTGAAATCAGCAAATCATGGTATTCGGCCCATAACTCCCGCAGGCTTTGATGGCTGATCGAAGCGATGAGCGGGGTGATGATAATCACCTGCGCGATGATCATGGCACCGGGGGAAAACAGCAGCCCAAAGCCCCCCAGAGGCCCCGCGCGCGAGAGCGCCATATAGACAAACAGCCCCACCACTACGGGGGGCAGCCCCATCAGGGCATTCAACACCGCAATCACATAGCGCCGCAGCCAAAAGCGCTTCACCGCCAGCCATGCGCCTGCGGGCAGGCCAATGAGCGCGGCAATCAGCGTCGCGCTCAGGGTGACTTGCAGCGACAGGAATACGATCTCGTAAAGGTCGGGATCAAGGCCGAGGATCAGCTTCCACGCATCCCAAAAGCCCTGACCCACGCCATTCATTTTTCAGCGCCCGCACCAAGGCCGGTTTGCCGGGCAATAAAATCGGCGATGGCGGGGATATCATGAATATCCAATAGCGGAACACTTAATCCCTCCAGCGGATAGCCCGCAGCCACGGCGGCGATATGCGGGTCTTCCCATGCCAATAGCGGGCTGGGGTTGGGTGAAACCGAGGCTTCGATTTTCGGGTGTGGTTCTCTTTTATAGCCCTCGATCAGCACCAGATCAACGGGCGCGAGGTGGGACAAAAGCACGGGCAGAGCAGGCTCCGGCGTGCCCCGCAGCTCGTGCATCAAGGC
>WFUK01000326.1 GCA_015485015.1 Paracoccaceae bacterium
CCTCAAAGAAGCGCGGTGATCAGCGGGTCCGGCTTCTAGGGTCCGGTGAGGCGTCAGGCCACGTAAGCCATCTGGTTTATATGTGGCTGTTTGCCGATTCATGCCCAAAGCTTAGCAGCCAGCCCCCCTCGTGGATACCTGAAATCGTCAATACTATGCCTAAAAACGACATCCGGAACCCGAAAACAGCCGGATTTATCCCGAAAATCTTGGCGTTTTATGGGAATGATGGCCGCGCTAGCCTATGGGTTGCGGCGTGGCAAAGCCTTTCGCCATCGTTCAGGTGTTGGAGGGCGGAAGCAGCTTTCCGGGGTTCAAAATATTTTGCGGGTCCAGCGCGCGTTTGATCAGGCGCATGGTATGAAGCGCCTCGCCGTGTTCGGCCTGCATATATTTCATCTTGCCAATCCCGACGCCATGCTCTCCGGTAACCGTGCCATTCAGCGCAATCGCGGTTTCGGCCAGCTCGTGCATAAAATCCTGCACCCGCTCGAATTGCGCCTTATCGTCCATATCAAAGCTGAGGGCGCAGTGGAAATTGCCGTCGCCGACATGGCCAATAATGGTGCAGGTCAAATCCAGCGCTCGGCTTTTTACCTCGGCAAATTCAATCGCCTCGGCCAGCCGCGAGATCGGCACGCAAATATCGGTTGCCATCGCGCGCAGGGTCGGGGCCAGCGCCTTATGGGCATAAAACGCATTATGCCGCATTTTCCAAAGCCGCGCGCGATCTTCGGCCTTAAGCGCCCACTTGAAATCGCTGCCGCCATGCTCCTCTACGATCTCGCGAAAGCTGTCGGCCTGCTCGGCTACAGCCCCTTCCGAGCCATGAAACTCGACAAATAAATGCGGCTGCTCGGGCAGGGTGGTGCCATCCGCGATGTTAAACCCGCGCACCATATTGGCGTCAATCAGCTCCATCCGCGCCATCGGAATGCCGCTTTGGATGGTGGTAATCACGGTATTTACCGCGCCTTGCACATCCGCAAAGGCGCAGGTCGCCGCCGAGATCGCCTCGGGCTGGCCCTGCAAGCGCAAGGTCAGTTCGGTGATGATCCCGAGCGTGCCTTCAGACCCGACCATCAGCTTGGTCAGATCATAGCCCGCCGAAGATTTGCGCGCGCGGGTGCCGGTGCGGATAATGCTGCCATCGGCCATAACCACCTCCAGCGCCATCACATTTTCCTTCATGGTGCCATAGCGCAGCGCCGTGGTGCCCGAGGCCCGCGTGGCCGCCATACCGCCTAGGCTGGCATTGGCGCCGGGATCCACGGGGAAAAACAGCCCCGTGGCGCGCAGGTCTTGATTAAGCTGTTCGCGCGTTACCCCGGGCTGCACTACCACATCCATATCCTCGGCATTTATCGCCAGCACCGCATTCATCCGTGATAGATCAAGGCTGATCCCGCCCTCTACCGCCAGCTGATGCCCCTCCAGCGAGGTGCCGGTGCCAAAGGCAATCACAGGGCAATGATGCGCCGCGCAAATCCTGATAATATCCGAAACCTCGGCGGTGCTTTCGGGAAATAGCACCGCGTCAGGCAAGGTGAGCGGATAATAGGATTCGCTTTGGCCATGCTGCTGCAAGATCGCCTCGGCGCGGCTAAGGCGCGGGCCGAATTGCGCGGATAGCGCCTGAATTGCGGTTTCTATTGTCATCGGTTACTCCTATCCTGCCCCGCAGCGGCTTTTGCCAGAATCAAACGGCCCGGCACCATGGCTGACAAGCGCGGCGAGGCCTGTTTGGCCGCAAGCTAGGCCTTGAACGGGGTAAAGGAAAGGAAAAACATGAACATTCCAACCGGCCATGACGGCCCTTACGCCGCCCCGATAAAGCTCGGCCAAAAGCGGGTGCTGCCCGCATGGATCGATTATAACGGCCATATGAATGTCGCCTATTATACCATGGCCTTTGATAGCGCGATCGACGAATTCCTCGAGCAAGAGCTGGGCATGGGCGAGGCTTACGCTGCCCAAATAAACCAAGGGCCATATTCGCTGCAAAACAATGTCAGCTATTTTGCCGAGCTGCTGGAGGGGGCGGAGTTTCACGTTGAAATCCGCCTGATTGACCATGATGCCAAGCGCATGCATCTTTATTCCGAGCTATTGAACGGGGCCGGAGAGGTGGCGGCGATTTGCGAAGGCATGCTGATGAATGTCGATCATATCAACCGTCGCTCCACCCCTTACGGGGCCAAAACCCAAGCCCGCTTGGCGCGGATGCAGGCCGACCACGCCGCTTTGCCGCGCCCCAAGGCGCTGGGAGCGGTGATCGGCATCCGGCGCAAAGGATAGCCCGTGTATAACGACCTGCAAAACTTCATCCAAAGCCACTGGCGCACCGCGCGCGAGGAGATCGGCATTGGCTGGAAAACCCTGCGCCATCGCGGCCCGAGCCAGTTGCAATTCTGGCTGATCGCCTTGGTGATCGGGGTGGCGGCGGGCATGGCGGCGCTTGGCTTTCGGGTGGGTATTTCCTATTTGCAGG
>WFUK01000327.1 GCA_015485015.1 Paracoccaceae bacterium
CCCGATCGCGCAGCTCGGCGAGGTCCAGCTACGCGCAGGCGCATGGGCCGGTATGTTCGAATATCCGGATTTTGCGTTAAAGGCTTATGGCAAAGGTTTGCCTATCTGGGGCCGTTACATCGGCGTGCCCGGCCTCTCCCTCACAGCCCGCATAGGCCGCACAGATGTGCAGCTAAAGATTACCCGCGGGCTGACCAATGCAAATGCAATCGTGACGCTGCAAGTAGGGAGGACGTTTTGATGATCTATTTTATTGCCATCCTTTACGCGATGTATGCCGCTGGGATTATCCGTGGAAATTTTCTTAGCATGGAAGAAGGTAGCAACTTCAAGCAATATGCACGGGTTTTTATTATTTGCCTGTTTTGGCCGTATCTTTTTGGGTTCAAGTCGTCTCAGCCAAAAAGATATCGGGCTTTTTAGGACACGGAAACCGTCCGCCCTAAGCCCCTCAAAATTCAGGGCGGACGGTTTAGAATATTCCTTTGTAGTTACTATAGCAGAGTGTAAACGAATATTTGAACAAGAAAAAATGGAGCTGAAATGAAAAACTTAGACGGAAAAGCTGTAGCGAAGAAGTTATTTGACCACAAAGTAGTCGAAACTCGGTGCGAAAATGGGAAAGTTGTCTTCCAAGAGCAATGTGATTTGTATTACGATGTCGAGCTTAATCCAGATGAGGCGGAAGCATTCGCTCATTACATTAATGACCTTGCTTTAGAAGCGCGCAGGCAACAAATCGTAAACGATAAATGAATTTATCAATATTTAGAGGCGGGCATTTTAATAGGTAAAGCGGACAGCGAGGATATCATTATCGTTTTGAAAATGGGCACACCAACAAAATTGGATTTGGCTATCCATTTGATCCCAAAATCGTAAAGCGCAAAACCGTCCGCCCTAAGTCTCTCAAAATTCAAGGCGGACGGGCGGACGATTTAGATTAAGAAAATATCGCAACACATTGATAACATGAAATTAAAATGGTGCCCCATGACGGATTTGAACCGCCGACCTACTATTTACGAAACAGTTGCTCTACCAACTGAGCTAATGGGGCATTATGCGCGGTTTAGCGGGGCTGGCTTGGGCTTTCAAGAGCTTTTCTGCCATTTCAAGCGCCGTGATCATGCTGGACGCATCCGCGATTCCTTGGCCGGCAATATCAAAGGCGGTGCCGTGGTCGGGCGAGGTGCGGATAAATGGCAGGCCAAGGGTGATATTCACGCCCTTTTCCAGCCCGAGATATTTTACCGGAATCAGCCCTTGATCGTGATATTGCGCCACCACCACGTCAAATTTCCCCTGTCGCGCCATCATATAAACCGTATCTCCGGGCCATGGACCGCTCACCGCCAGCCCCTCGGCCTGCATGGCCTTGATCGCGGGGGAAATGATGTGGATTTCCTCGTCGCCAAAGCGCCCGCCTTCGCCCGCATGGGGGTTCAGCCCCGCTACGGCGATGCGGGGATGCGGCACGCCCATGGCCTCCAGCCCTTGCTGCGCCAGCCGGATCGCATGAATTTGCGCGGGGTAATCCGCCGCCTCGATCGCATCGCGCAGAGCCATATGGATGGTGACCAGCACGGTTTTTATCTCGTCATTGGCCAGCATCATCGCCACCTCGGCCTTGGCGTGATCCGCCAAAATCTCGGTATGGCCGGGATAGTTATGACCAGCGGCTTTTAGCGCTTCTTTATGGATCGGCGCGGTGACGATGCCCGAAATATCGCCCTTCAGAGAAAGCTCGATCCCCTTGGCAATGGCGGCGTAAGCGGCCTGTCCGGCTTCGGGGCTGACCACGCCGAAAGCAGGCCTTTTTGTAAGCTGAGTGGTGGCCAGCACATTAAAAGCGCCGACCCTGCGATCCGTGATATTTTGCATTTCATATACAGGAACCGAAAAAAGTGTCGCGGCGGCGCGGATGACATTCGGGTCTCCCAAAATCGGAAAGTCCGAACAATCGGGCCGAGCCATTAAAGCCTTCAGCGTGATTTCAGGGCCGATGCCCGCGGGGTCGCCCATGGTCAGGGCTAGGGTTTTTTGGGTCATGCGCCTGATTAACGCGGGGCTAACCATGCTGGCAAGGAACAATTTTAGCTTTAGCGCCTTGGTAAGGTTTTGCCTTCTATATGGCCCTTGGGAAGTGGAATATACGGGGGCCGATATGGCAGGGAATCAAGGGGACAATTTGCGCCCGATTATCATTATTAAACGGAAAAAAATCATCGCGGGCGGGCATCATGGCGGCGCGTGGAAGGTGGCCTATGCGGATTTTGTAACCGCGATGATGGCGTTTTTCCTGCTGATGTGGCTGCTGAATGCCACCACCGAGGAGCAGCGGCAGGGCATTGCGGCCTATTTTAACCCCGGCATTCCGATATTTGCCGAAGATGGCGGCGGGGCCGGGATGTTTGGCGGCGAGACGGTTTTTTCCGAGGATACAAAAACCAATGTTGAAAGCGGCACCGTGGGCGAGCAGGCCGAGGATGTCTCGGGGCAGGATGGCTCGACCGGCACCTCCGCCGAGGATCCGAGCGGCGAGGGGGATGTATCGGATGCGCAATTTGCCGAAGTAGAGAATATGTTTCGCGGCAATACCGGCGAGAGCTGGGTCGAGGACCCGCTTTTGCAGCATGTATCCACCCGCGTAACCGATGAGGGGCTGATTATCGATGTGTTTGACCTGCCGGATTCGCCGCTTTTCGAGGCCGGAACCAACCAGCCAACGCCAAAATTATTTGCCCTGCTGGAGATGATCAGCCGCGTGCTGGGCACGGTCACCAATCAGATCGCGCTGGTCGGGCATATTGATGCCGCGCCCGAGGGTGAAGGCGCGCCCGACGGCTTTGCGCTCACCGGCGGGCGGGCTTTGATGGCCAATGCGATCATGCTCGAACACGGGATAAGTGCGCAGCGGTTTCAGCGCCTGACCGGTGCCTCGGACCGCAAGCCGGTGGGGGAGGGCGCGCCGCCTTATCGCAACCGGCGGCTGGAGATCACGCTTTTGCGAAATGACCGCTAGGGGCTAAATTTAGATACAATTTTGTCTGTTAGCGGGTTCTTAACCGAAGCGGGCCAAGAGTGGGAGCTGAACATGTAGTTTAGTATTGAAAAGGACTTTCGATGACCCTCTCCAGCTCTATGAATGCGGGCGTTTCCGGCCTGAATGTGAATGCCAGTAAGCTGGCCACTATCTCGGATAATATCGCCAATTCCAAGACCTTTGGCTATAAGCGTGTGGATGCCGATTTCACCGCGATGACCCTTGCGGGCCGCGCCGGTGGCTATGTGGCGGGCGGGGTGCGGGTTTCGACCTTTCGCAATATCTCCACCCAGGGCTCGCTGATTACCACCGCCAATTCGATGGATATCGCCATTGGCGGGCGCGGCTTTTTGCCGGTGACGCCGAGTTCTTCCTTGGCGGATACCAGCGCCGCCCTGCCGCTGCGCCTGGCCACCACCGGATCCTTCCGCCCCGATGCCGAGGGGGTTTTGACCAGTAATAGCGGCTTGGTGCTGATGGGCTGGCCCGCAGACCCTGACGGCACCTTTCCGCCCTTCCCGCGCGATAGCGCAGCGGGGCTGGTGCCGGTAAATATCGCCCATAACCAATTTGCCGCCAATCCAACCACGGAAATCCAGCTCGGCATCAATCTGCCCGCCACCGCCACGCAGGCGGGCGGCACAGGGGATCCGTTTGATCTGTCGATCGAGTATTTTGACAATCTCGGTACCACCCAAACCATGACCGCCACCTTCACCCCGATTGTGCCCGTCACCGGCCAATCCAACCAATGGACGATGGAAATTACCGATCTGGCCACCGGCGCGGCCCCGATTGCCGAATTCACCGTGCAATTTGATGCCTCCACCGCCACCGGTGGCTCGCTTTTGAGCGTTACACCGGTTTATGGCGGGGCCTATAATGCGGCCACGGGCGATATGAATGTGACCTTTGATCGTGGGCCGGTCGATATCAATATCGGCCTGCTTGGCTCGAATGACCGGATGACCCAGCTTTCCAGCAGCTTCGCGCCGATTAACCTTTCCAAAAATGGCGCCCCGACCGGCAATGTGATTGGCATGGAAATCGATAAAAACGGGGTGGTTTCGGCCAATTACGATACCGGATTCAGCAAGGAAATCTTCCGCGTGCCGCTGATTGATGTGCCCAATGCGAACGCGCTGGAAGCCCTGCCAAACCAGACCTACGCGGTCACCCGTGATAGCGGCGCGATGTTCCTTTGGGATGCAGGCTCTGGCCCTACGGGCGAGACCATCGGCTATGCCCGCGAGGAAAGCACCACCGATATCGCGGGCGAGCTAACGGCGCTGATCCAGACCCAGCGCGCCTATTCCTCCAACGCAAAAATCATCCAGACCGTGGATGAAATGCTGCAAGAAACCACCAATATCAAGCGCTAATCACCATTTGAAAGGGGTTAAGACATGAGTATTTCAGCCGCAATATCCAATGCCTATTCGGGGCTAAGCTCGGTCTCGCGCATGGCCGAAACCGTGTCCAACAACATTTCAAACGCCATGAACGAAAACTATGCCCGCCGCGAGGTGATCACCGGCCAGCGCGTGCGTGACGGGCAGGGTATGGGGGTTACGGTTTCCTCGATTGACCGCGCGATGGACCAGCTTGCCACCGCATCGCGCCGCGCGCGGGGGGCGGAAATGGGCAATGCCAATGTGCTAAGTCAAGCCAATGCCCGCCTGGCCGAGGCGATGGGCGTGCCCGGTGATGCCGGCGCGCTGGGCAGCCGGATGCTGGCCTTTGAAAACGCCCTGCGCAGCGCAGCGGATAATCCGGCCTCCGCCCCGGCGCGCGAAAAGGTGCTGAGCGAGGCCAATACCCTGCTTGGCGCGGTGAAATCGATTTCGACCCAGACCATGGCGGTGCGCATGGATGCGGATGCCCAGATCGCCACTCAGGTGCGCGATGTGAATGTGGCGCTGAAAAAGATCGAAGCTGTGAATATGGAGATCAGGCTACGGCAAGGCAGCGGCAATACCGCTGCGCTGGAAGACGTGCGCAAACAACTGATTGATGAAGTATCCAGCGTGATCCCGATCAAGCAAATCTCGCGCGAAGGCGGGGTGGTGGCGCTTTATTCCGAAGGCGGCGCGGCGCTGATTGATGGCAAAGCCGCCGAGCTTGGCTTTACCGCCACGCCAGTGATTACCCCGAATATGACGCTGGCCTCGGGCGGGCTTTCGGGCCTTACCCTGAATGGCCGCGCCATGAGCATCGGCACCGGCAGCGGCCAGCTTGAGGGCGGCACAATGGCGGCGGCGTTTAATGTGCGCGATGGGCTGACCCCTGAATTTAACGCTCGCATCGATGCCGTGGCGCTGGATATTGTGGAGCGTTTTCAAAGCCCTACCACCGATCCGAGCCTTGCGGTCGGCGATGCGGGGCTATTCACGGATAACGGCGCGGCTTTTGTAGCAGGAAACGAGCTGGCGCTGGCGCAAAGGCTGGAGATTAACGCAGCGGTTGACCCATCCCAAGGCGGCGATCTTTGGCGCTTGCGAGACGGGATCAACGCCGCAGTGCAAGGTCCGGCAGGCGATGATAGCCAGCTCCGCCGCATGGTGGACGCCATGCAAGCCGAGCGCTCCCCAAGCGCTGCCACCGGATTAACCAGCCTGGTAAGCGCCAGCGAACTGGCCGAGGGTCTCACCGCGCTGGTAGCGGCGCAGGCCTCGCGGGCCGAAAGCACCAGCGCCTATAATGCCGGACAATTTGATATTCTGCGCCAAAGCGAGCTGAGCATTACCGGCGTCGATACCGATTATGAAATGCAACAGCTTCTGATGATCGAGCAAGCCTACGCCGCCAATGCGCGGGTGATTTCCACCGCTGATCAGCTCATGCAAACCTTGCTGGAGATATAGATGTATACCGGAGTTTCAAACCTTGCGACCAATATGCAAATGGTCCGCGCCAATAGCCAGAGCAGAATGGCGCTAAATACCGCCGGACAAGAGGTTTCGAGCGGCAAAAAGGCGGATCTGATGGCGGCGACAAAGGGTGATTATGGCCCGCTTTTTGCCATCGAGCGCAACCTTTCGCAGCTCGGTTTGCGAGCCGGTGCGATCAAGGATGCCTCGGCCAAGGCGGCGGCAACCCAGCTGAATATGCAAAACATTCAGGATACGCTGGCGGGCTACGGGGTGGAGCTTTTGGCTGCCACCGATCTGAACAGCCAGTCGCAGGCCTTCGGGGTTGCCTCTTCGGCCCGTGGCGCGCTGGATCGCATGATCTCGGCGATCAATGGACAATATGCGGGGCAGGCCTTGTTTGCCGGCGCGGGCGTGGATGCTGGCGCGGTGGTGGATGCGCAAACCATGTATAACGACATCGTGGCGCTAACGGTAGCCGCACCGGATTCCACCACCGCGATTGCCGCAATTGACGACTATTTCTTTAACCCTGCAGGCGGATTTATGACTACGGGCTTCACCGGTTCGCCGTTGAACGCGCCGGGGGCGGAAATTGCCGATGGTGAAATCGTGGATTATAGCCTGCGCGGCGATGATCTGGCGATCCGCAACGCCCTGCGCAATGTGGCGATGGCGGCCGTGGCGGCAAATGGTGATCACGGCGGCAGCGCTCAGGATGGCATGAACATGCTGGCGGAGGCGGCCTCGGGCGCTTTGAGCGCCAATGACGGCTTGATCGGCCTGCGTCAGGGGCTTGGGTTTGTGGAAAAGCAGATCGACAATGCGGCAGCGCGCAACACCTCGGAAGCTTCGGTTTTCGAGATCAACCGGAATAGCATATTGGCGGCGGATCCTTATGAGGCCGCCACTCGTTTCCAAGCCCTTGAGGGGCAAATGGAGGCCATCTATCTGATGACCTCACGGCTTTCGAATATGAGGCTGCAAAACTATCTGAGGTGAAACCTTTGAATAAACTTATCAACACGTTAGCCTGCGCCAGTATGGCCGTGCTAACGGCAATATCCACCCCCGCGCTGGCCCAAGAGGTGCGGATCAAGGATCTGGTAGAGATCGACGGGGTGCGCGGCAATGATCTGGTCGGCTATGGGCTGGTTGTGGGCCTGAACGGCACTGGCGACGGGCTGCGCAATTCGCCCTTCACCGAGGAGGCGATGACCAACCTGTTGGAAAGGTTGGGGATTAACGTAACGGGCGAGAGCTTTCGCTCGAAAAACGTGGCGGCGGTGCTGGTAACGGCCAATCTGCCGCCCTTTGCGCGGGCGGGCGGGCAGATTGACATCACGGTTTCCACCATTGGCGATGCAAAAAGCCTGTTGGGCGGCACCTTGATTATGACCCCCCTGAATGCGGCGGATGGGCAGATATATGCGGTGGCCCAAGGTTCCGTGATTGCGGGCGGTGTCACGGCGGGTGGCGCGGGGACAACGGTCACGCAGGGCGTGCCAACCTCGGGGGTGATCCCATCGGGCGCGCGGGTGGAGCGCGAGATCAACTTTGACTTTAGCGCGGTGCGGCAAATGCGGCTGGCGCTGCGGGATCCGGATTTTACCACCGCCGCGCGGATCGAGCGCGCAATAAACGAGCGCTTTGGCGCCCCTTTGGCGCGGATGCTGGATTCCGGCACTGTGGGGCTGAACCTGAATATGTCCAATGCGCCTTCGCCAGCGCATTTGGTGGCGCTGCTGGAAAATATAGAAATAACGCCCGAACAACGTGCGCGGGTGGTGGTGGATCAGCGTTCCGGCACGATTGTGCTGGGCGCGGATGTGAAAATCAGTCGGGTTGCGGTTTCTCAAGGCGGGCTGACGTTGCGGGTGGAGGAATCTCCGATTGTGGTGCAGCCAAACCCGTTTACCATTGGTGGGCAGCCGATTGTGGTGCCCAATACCACGGCAACGATTGAGCAAGACCCCGGCACGCAGATGGCGCTGGTCGAAACGGCGGTATCCTTACCCGAGGTGATCGAAGGGCTAAATGCGCTCGGTGTTGCGCCCCGAGATATGATAGACATCCTAAAAGCCATCAAAGCCGCCGGTGCCCTACACGCAGAATTCATCGTCCAGTAGCAACTGTATTAATCACCATGGCTCAACCCACGGAGATTGTCGTTTTATTACGGCATTTGCGGTGATAATGAGTTTTCGAGCGACGGCGATCATTACCTGTTTATGGGGTTTTCCAGCGGCCTTCAGGCGGGCGGCGAATTTGGCTAGGGGCGGATTGAAACGGCTGGCCACCAGCGCCGCCCGATAGAGCACATCGCGCACCGGTTTTCGCCCCCCTTTGATAAACCGTTTCCCGGTTTTCAGGCCGCTATCATGGTTAATGGGGGCCAGCCCGGCCAATGCCGCAACGGTTTTATCGTTCAGGCTGCCGATCTCGGGCATTTCGCCCAATAGCGTGGCGCAAAGCACCGGACCAATGCCGGGGATCGAGCGCAGCAGGCTTGATTTCAAATCCAGCGCCTCGTCTTTGGCCAGCAATGCAGCAATGGCCTGATCGAGCCGCTTGATCTGAGCTTTCAGCAGCGCCAGAAGCGCAGCATCCATCGTCAGAACATCTGCATCACCATGCTGCGCAATCTGGCAATTCAGCGCGCTGCGCATCTTGACCAATTGTCGGCGCTTGGCGGATAAGGCATTGAGTTTACGGGTGTTTTCTTGCGGCAACCTACGCCCCTTATCAGGACGAAATTGTACAAGTCTGGCGATAACATGCGCATCGATCACATCGGTTTTGGCCCGCCCGCCGCACGCATGAGCAAAGGCTGACACCTGCGCCGGCGCGAGCTGTCGAACATCGAATCCGGCCTTGTCCAGCGCGGCCCAAAGCCGCCATTCATAGCCGCCTGTGGCCTCCAGGCCGATACGGACAAGGCTACGGTTTTGCGCCAGATCCGAAAGCAAAGTGATACATTCACGATGCCCTTCGGGGGTGTTTTTGATCTTGCGAACATGGTTAACGCCGAGCGTCGCAATAAAGCATTCTCGTTTGCCAATATCTATGCCGACAAAAATGTCTTTATGTGTTAACATCCTGATCTCTCCATCTTGTGGTACGGGCTTGTGCCCTGTCAACTGTTCGAGACGAACAAGGGGAGTAGATGCCGCCAGTCTACAAAACGTGGAAAACCTCCACAAGGGTGGGGCGGCGCGCAACTACCCATGCAGCACAGGGACGTGCTGCATGGGTACAAGCTAACAGAAAGTTAGGGGCTGACCCAGATAACCTATAAAGAGGTTATGATGGGAAGCATGAGAAAGAGTCGTCCAAGCCACTACAAACAAGACCGCCTTACCGAGCATTTTGTTTCGGGATCGACAGCGCGAACAGCCGCCAGCCTGTGCGGTGTGAACCGCAAGACTGCTGCCTTTTATTTTCTGCGCCTGCGCGAGATCATCGCTTATGAACTGGAGGCGGAAAGCGAAGCCATGTTCGGCGGAGAAATTGAGGTTGATGAAAGCTACTTTGGCGGCAGACGCAAAGGTAAACGC
>WFUK01000328.1 GCA_015485015.1 Paracoccaceae bacterium
CGGTAAATAATAGCCAAGAGACCCGGGGATGAGGATATACATAGCCAGTTGCGCGGTTGTCAGCTCTCCGTTATTAAACATCACATATAGCAGGCCAGCGGTTAAAAAACCGATCCCGACAAGCATGCGGATGAAGTTGAAATTCCCGACCGCCCCGCGCGAGGCATAGCCGGCTTGCAGCAAGCGCAACTTGGCGGAGGTCAGCTCTTCCTCATCCTGTGGGGTTAGATAGGCTTCAAATTTTTGCAGATTCATTTTGCCGCTATCGTAGCGCAAATTAATCCGGTTTTTGTTTTCAGCTTTTTTCTTGCTAAAAGCGCCGCCCGTCACTGGCCCGCGCCCGAGTTTGGCAAAAGGGTCTTCGCCTTTCTTGAGCAATAGGGGGAGCGAGAGCAGGATCAAAAATATCCCCAGCCCGCCAGCCACGATGATCGGGCCAAGCGGGCCTAAAACCGCCGTTATGAATTCTAAAGAAGTGCTGATCATAATTGATCCTTTCAAACAGGCCTAAACCTTAAAATTGACCATCATTTGCATAAAGATAATATTCACAACAAGAAACACCAGCACAACGCCGGCCAGTGGTAAAAACACCGGTGTATTTTCAACACCGTCATAATAGCCGGGCTGCATCACATTAATGGCAACCAGCGCGATGATCGGAAAAAACGACAAAAACCAGCCAGACCATTTGGCCTCGGCGGTGATCGCATCCACCCGCCGGAAAAGCTTGAAACGCGAGCGGATAACCTTGCCCAGACCATCCAGAATTTCGGCCAGATTGCCGCCGGACTGGCTTTGGATCGATACAGCCACGGCGAGAAAGCGAAGATCCTGCACATCGACGCGCTCGGTCATTTTACGCAGGGAATCGGGTATTTCTGCGCCAAAATTGGCCTCGTCCACCAATATGCCAAATTCAGTGCCCAGCGGATCCGGCATTTCTTGCGCCACGATATTCACCGAGCTGGCGAAGGGGTGGCCAACCCTGAGCGAGCGCACCATCAGCTCCACCGCGTCGGGGAGCTGCTCTTCAAATAGATCCATACGCTTTTTGGCTTTTGACGATAGCCAGACATAAACCGCGCCATACCCCATGATGATGGAAACGATAATCCGCATGGTCAGGCTGGCCGAAGTGGCAAGCGTGAGCGCGAGAAATGTTAGCACGATCAGCAAAAGCACGATTGATAACAATGCATTGGGGGTGAAGGCGATATTCGCCACCGATGCTTTTTTGGAAAGCATGCCAATCACCGGCAAGCGCAGGGTGCGGGTGTGCTGCTCCCGCTCTTTGCGCAGCGTTTCCATTACAGATTCGCGGCTTTCGCCCTTTTCCAGCAGCTGCAAGCGGCGATTGACCCGGCTTTCGAGCCGCACCGATTTGCCAAATACAGCCAGATAGATGCCTTCGATCAGGAATAGAACGGCGGCAAAAATGACGGCATAAATTAGGGGTTCAATGCTCATGGATCAGCTCTCCGAAGATGCGGTATAGACCGGCGCGTCAGTAAACAAGGTGGCGGGGATATGGTAGCCCCATTGCTTAAACCGTTCCATAAAGCTGGAGCGCAAGCCGGTGGCGGTAAAGTGGCCGTTAATGGTGCCATCTTCTGCTACGCTATCGCGCTGAAATTTGAAAATTTCCTGCATAGAAATAATATCGCCCTCCATACCGGTGATTTCGGTGATCGAAACCATCCGGCGCGAACCGTCGGTCAGGCGGGAAACTTGCACAATAAGGTTAACCGCCGATGAAATTTGCCCACGGCTGGCCTTTGTGGGCATATCCACGCCCGACATCGCGATCATATTTTCCAGCCTTGATAGGCCATCGCGGGCCGAGTTGGCGTGAATCGTGGTCATAGATCCATCATGGCCGGTATTCATGGCTTGCAGCATGTCGATCACCTCGTCGCCACGGGTCTCGCCCACGATAATGCGGTCGGGCCGCATCCGCAGGGCATTGCGCAACAGATCCCGCTGGGAAACCTCGCCCTTGCCCTCCACATTGGCGGGGCGGCTTTCCATCCGGCCGACATGGATCTGCTGAAGCTGAAGCTCGGCCGTGTCCTCGATGGTAACGATACGCTCTGCCGCGCCGATAAAGCCCGAAAGCGCGTTCAGCGTGGTGGTTTTACCCGAGCCGGTACCGCCGCTTACGATGATATTCAGGCGGGTGGCCACGGCGGCTTGCAAATAGGTGGCCATGGGTTCGTTAAACGCCCCGAATTCGATCAATTCCTCGATCGATAACTTGTCTTTGGAGAATTTACGAATGGAAACCAGCGCGCCATCCACCGCACAGGGCGGGACCATCGCGTTAAAGCGCGAACCATCGGTAAGCCGCGCATCCACATAGGGATGGCTTTCATCCACACGACGACCCACCGCCGAAACGATTTTATCAATCACCCGTAGCAAATGCCGGTCATCCTTGAAGCGGATCGGTGTAAGCTCCAGCTTACCCTTACGCTCGACAAATATCTGAAAAGGGCCATTGATCAGAATATCATTCACCGTTTCATCCCGCAAAAGCGGCTGAATAGGGCCAAGGCCGGTAACCTCGTCCATCAGGTCTTGCAGCAGTTCTTTCTGGTCTTGCCCGTTTAGCACCACACCCATTTCATGGATGCCCTCGCGGGTGATCGCGGCGATTTCGCGGCGCAGATCGGCCTCGGCAGCCTGATCAATCGCGGACAGATTCAGGTTTTCAAGCAGGCGCTTGTGAATTTCCATCCGCAAGGACATCAGCTTATCAAGGCGCTTTTGCTCCTTTTGCTGGGCTTCAAGCTCGGCCGGGCTTAGATCGAGATCGCCACTCGGGCGGGCTTTGTGAATGACTTCGGGTTCGAGCGAAAGCTCTCCCACAATCGGTTGGGTTTCCGCTGCCGGTTGCTGGTTTTGCTTGAAACGTCCGAACATTCATTCACTCCGATTAGTCTACCACCGCAGCGCGGGCTTCGACCGTCAGGTCAACAAGCGTAGCTGCGATTTTTTTGATTTCTTTGCGAAGCTGGTTTTTAGGGGCGGCATCTGCCAGCGCTTCGCCCTGATCTCCGGCCTGTGTGACCGCCTTACCGCCATCAGGAAGCAGGATATTGATTTCGATGCCCAGGCTTTCGGAAAACCGGCCAACGCGGGTTTTGCCATTCAAGTCGGCAAAAGCCGGGCGCGCGGTTCAAAATATACTGGATTTTCTCGCCGGGGAGATCCTCGCCGCGCAACACCCGCAAATAGCGCATCAGGTTTTGCGCCGAGCGCATGTCCAGCTCCAGCAAGGTGAAATAGGTTTCGGCCTGTGTCAGCACGCTGGCGGACCAATCCGTCAGGGCTTTTGGCAGGTCAACGATGATGAAATCATATTTGGTTTGCAGCAGCTTCAGCATTTTTTCGATATAGTCGCCACCCACAATATCCAGCGGCAAAACCTCGGGGGGGGAGGTCAGCACAGCCAATACCGATTTATAGGAGGTCATGGCTTGGGCGAGGGTATCACTGGCCAGGCTGTCAGGCTCGGTCAGAAGCTCAAACACCGGATCGCGGCGGGCCATGTCAAGCAAGGTTGCGACAGAGCCGAATTGGAAATCCAGATCCACCAGCGCCACGCGCATATCGTCTTTTCGGGTGTGGATGGCCATTTCCCAAGCCAGATTCACCGCAAATGTTGAAGAACCAACCCCGCCGGCCGCGCCATAAACCGGAAGAATAACGCCGTTGCGAGATTTCTTCAGGGCAAGCTCGGTAGGCGCGTTTTGTTTTTTATCGCGAATGCGGTTAAATATGCCGGAAAGCGCATTATCCGGCAGGGGGTAGGGGGCAAAATCATCGGCCCCGAGCCGCAATAGATGGTGCAGCGCCGTGGGTGATACGTCTTTTGCGATCAGAATAACCACAAAACCGCCCTTGATGGCGGCGCGCACGAAGCTATCGATTGGCTCAAGATTTTGCTCGTCTTTCGCGTCAATACAAACGATGAGGGTTTCTTCGCCATGCAGATTGCCACGCCCGAGCATTTCTCCGGCAGCGGAAACCGAAAGCTGGCCCCAATTCTGGCCAAATAGCCCCTGAAGCTCTTTGTTCAACTCTTCAAAATTTCCGGAATCGGAGGCTATCGCATAAGCGTCCATTTTCCGGTCTGTTAACTTTAACAATGCCAAGACAGCACCTCGATGATTTGATAAACGTGGATTAGATACAACTGTGGTTAATAAATTACACTATTCTGCCGTCTATAGAAACAAAAGTAAAATTGATCAAAATTGTTTGGAAAAGCACGACCAATACCCTTAAATCATCACAAACAGACATATTCCAGAATACTATGAACCATTACGCGAAGATCCGCCAATGAGGCATCTCGTCGTCAGACGACTATATTTTAGCGGTTGTGGAAATGCAAGAAGCAGGATCGCAATAAAAAACCCCCTTCCGGAGGGCCGGAAAGGGGCTATTCAAGAGGTAGGTTATTGATCAGTTTAGCGAAAGTGACGAGCCGGTGCCAATATCTCCGCCACCATCCACGTAATTGCCATAAACAATTATCGCGCGCTTCCCGTCAAAATCAGACGGGGATGTATTTGGCGCGAAGCCAACCACATCGGTCACTGTGCGGCGGTTTAGCCGCTCCCGTTCTTGTGTGTTAATCACGGGTTGGGTTTCTCCGAGCGAGGTGTAGGCTTCAAGCCGGCTACGCGGCACCCCTTGCGCCACAAGGAAATTCACCGCAGCCCGCGCCCGGCGCAAACCAAGACGGCGGTTATAGGCTTCTGAACCCACCTTGTCTGTATGGCCATATACGCGGAATTTAACGGTTTCTGTGGCGATGATCCATTGCGCTTGCTGACGCAATATCTGCTGGGCTTCACCATCGAGCTGGGCCGAGTTGAAGTCAAAGTTGATCATGGTCGGCACTTCCTCGCGGAAGCGCTTGGACAGATTTTGCAGATAAGCTACAGAGCCGCCCTGTCCGGTTTGCACCAGAAAGTTTTGCTCGCTCGCGTCGGAGAAGCTGGCTTGATTGGGCAGGTTGCCCGCGGTTTCAAGACAGCCACCCAAGGCAAGCACTGCAGAAAAGCCGATGATTTTATTAAGCACTTTCATGTTCTTACTCCATCACATATCCGGCGGAGCCTTCAAAGCCCAGCTGGGTAATTGAGCTTCCACGGGCAGCGCCTTCGGTGCGGCCTGTCAAGAAAAGCTCGGCTTCTGTGGGAATGCGCATCCGATCCGTTGGCAGGGCCAAGGCATTGCTCGAAGTGGGCGTTACCAAATGCGGCGTCACGATAATCACCAGCTCTGTCTGCTTGCGCTGGAATTCAGCCGAGCGGAACAGGGCACCAAGAATGGGCACATCACCCAACCAGGGCACCTGGCCGGAAAGATCGCTAAAGTCATCCTGAAGCAAGCCCGCAATCGCGAAGCTTTGCCCGTCCCGCATCTCGACCGTGGTGCTGGCGCGGCGAACCTTGAAGGCTGCAATGGCCAACCCCGTCGAGGAGGTGAAGGAGGTGTCTTTATCGATCGAGCTAACCGTGGTTTCCAATTCCAGATTGATCAAATCGCCGTCAATCACGGTGGGCATGAAATTCAGCTCCACCCCGAATGGACGATAGTCAACCGTGACCGTGCCAGAGGCATTGTCGCTCTGCACCGGAACCGGATACTCGCCACCGGCGAGGAAATTCGCGGTTTGACCGGAAATTGCAACGATATTTGGCTCGGCCAGGGTGCGGGCCATGCCTTTGCTTTCCAGCGCTTCAATCAGCACGTTCACTGCAAGGCCGCCAATACCGAAGCCAATACCGATAGCGCCGGTTGAGCCGGTGCTGGACGAAAGACCGCCGGTAGTTACGCCATATCCGCCAGTGCCGATGGCCACACCGTTTCCGACGGGTCCGCCATCAATGCCGACCGATGAGCCAAGGCTTTTGGCAACCGAGCGCTGCATTTCGGCAAACCGGACTTGCAGCATGACTTGCTGCGATCCGCCAACCATCATCAGGTTGGTAACCTTGCCGGGCGCATATCGCTCTGCCAGTTCCATGGCGCGGGCAACCTTGCGCGAGCCCGATACCCGACCCGAAAGCACGATACCGTCATTTGCGGTGCGCACCTCGATGGGTTCGTTTGGAAGGATTTCAGCGAGCCGCTCTTTGAATTCGGCAATGTCCGGAGACACGCGCACATCCACATTCGCGACTAAGCGCCCGTCTTGGTCAAAAATCGTCAGCGTTGTCGCGCCGGGCGTTTTTCCCAGCACATAGATCGATCTGTCCGAGAGCGAAGCAATATCGGCAATGGCCGGATTGGCCACCGATAGCTCTGCAAACGGACGATCGCTTTCAACAACGATAGCGCGATTCACCGAAACGGAAATTTTACTGGACACGGCACCGCGTGAAACGGAAAGTACCGCGTTTTGCGCAAGGACCGAGCTGGCCATTGGCGCGGATAGAACGAATCCCATAAGACCCGCCCTGATCAGGGAGTTTAACTGCATTGTGATCCTGCCTCTCAAAATCACTCGTATGAAAATAGCTGAGTGAATCTTTTGCCCACTCTTGGATTCAACATGGCGCAATTCGGATTCAATTGCAAGAATCAATGTGTTAGGTCGGACTCTTCGAGTCAAATTAACGAAAAAACGCGGCTCGAGGCCGCGTTTTTAGGGTAAATTTCAGGTATTTTTATTGATCGCAAGGCACTTCGATTTTAACAACCTCAACCCCGCGCCGCTCCCGTCTATAACAGACGGGCGCATCCTCTACCTCTATGATTTCATTGCCAATTAATGAGGAGGTATCCACTTCTATGGTGCCGGATGTGCTGGCATCTTCCACGCCGCGAAGGGAGAGGGTCAAGCTGCCCGAGGATTGGAACTGTACCAAATTTGCAACAGTGCTTGGAGAAACTTGCAATGTGACGGTGCGAGCGACGGTTGGCCGCAAGGTGTTTTGCTCGGATTGCTGGTCAATCGCGATGATTTTCACCTTTTCAAGGATCAGAATGGTGATGACTTTGGAACGGCTTTGTCCGGTCCAATAGATGTCAACCTCATCGCCGGGTTGAATAAATCCGGAAACACCGGAGGCGACGTCGACCCGGATCGCAAAGGCGCGAGTGCCGGGTTCAAGCAGGGTATTCACCCCGATATCTTCGCCAAAATCAGTAATTTTGGAGGCCAAAAGCGGCTCGCCCGCTTCCACGGGGCGCTTCACATAGCGCGGGCCGGCATCTTCTGCGCCCAGAACCTCTTCAATGCTGCTATATGTGTTCTCCGGCATATCGTTGCTGGGCCAATTGATAACCGCTAGATCTTCGAGCATTATTTGATGCGCATATCCAACCGGAGTCGCCAGCACAACGACGGGTGTGGTCTCGACCACTTTTTCCCGGGTTTGACGCAGTTCGTTTTCCAATTCGGCCACCCGAACCTGATAATCGGTGAATCTGTTTTTGATGAGAAGCGTGGCATAACCAGCGGTGCCGATACCCACAACCAGAACAAGTAGAAATACAAGTCGCATATACATCCCTCTAAGAAACGGGCCAATGCCCTTAAATAGACTCTAGCTCATCGCATTATCTGCGGACTAAATCAATGGGGATGGTTCAGGAAGCTTTGGCGAAAGGAATTGCGCCTAAGGCAGCAAAGTCGAAACCGAAGTGGTTACCTCGGTCGAAATCGAAGTGGCTCCGGATTCAAGCGAGGTTTGAATCGCTAAAACAACCGCGATTGCAAAGGAAACGAGTCCTGCGGTCAAAACGACCCAGTCAACGGTGACAGCGGCGTCCTCGTCACGCTGAAAATCGTTAATAATTGACAAAAGGGGATGTGAACTCATCGCATTCTCCTTGGAGTGTGGGTGTCAACAACCTCTTTTAGGTTGAATACGGGACA
>WFUK01000329.1 GCA_015485015.1 Paracoccaceae bacterium
ATTTCAAGGGTTTCAGTCATTTTTCCGATGGGCAGAAATAAAGGATTTCACCATCGGCGCACTGGTTTTCCGCCAACGGGAACCATTAAAAATACCGTAATGCCCAACACCTTCCTGCACATAGTGTTGGCGCATTTTCTTGGGTGTTTTTATGAGCTTATGCGCGGCTTCGGTTTGACCAAGGCCGGTAATATCGTCCTTTTCCCCCTCCACGGTCATCAAAGCGATATCGGTAATTAGGCCCGGGTCGACCAGATTATCCCGATAATAATATTCCCCAACCGCCAATAGCCGCTTTTGAAAAACCCGCTCGATGGTTTGCAGGTAATAATCCGCCGAAAGATCCATTACCGCCATATATTCATCATAGAATTTCCGGTGGGATTCGGCGCTATCGCCATCACCTTTTACCAGATTATGAAAATGCTCCCGATGCGCGCTCACATGCCGATCGAGATTCATCGTCATAAAGCCCGAAAGCTGCAAAAACCCCGGATATACCCGCCGCATAAAGCCCGCATTCGGCCACGGCACTTTTGTGATCACATTTTTTTCAAACCAGCTCAGCGGCTTGGACGTTGCCAGCTCATTTGGCCCTTTCGGGTTCATCGCGGTATCAATCGGTGCGCCCATCAGCGTCATCGAGCTAGGGCGAAAGGCAGCTTTATCCGCCGCCATCAGCGCCGCCGCCACCAGCATCGGCACCCCGGGCTGACAAACCGCCAGCACCGCCGGGCGCTCGCCATCTTCGCCAAGTTTTTCGCAAAATTTAACTAAATAATCGACATAATCATCCAGATCAAAGCCGCCAGCGCTCAGGGGAATATCGCGACCATCGGTCCAATCGGTGATGTATACATCATGTTCGGGCAGCATTTCTTTCACCGTGCCGCGCAGCAAGGTGGCATAATGGCCGGAAAGCGGCGCAATGATCAGCACCTTTTGCGACTTCGCCCCGGTATCGCGCTTGAAATGCAGCAAATCACAAAAAGGCAGGCTCAGAGCGATTTCCTCGGTCACCGGCACCGCTTCCTCGTCAATAATCGTGTGATCCAGCTCGAATTCTGGCTTGTCATAGCGCTTGGTGGCTTTGACAAACATATCCAACCCCGCCGCCCCCACGCGCGCGCCATAGCTTTGCGATAGCGGATTCGCCGGATTATTCAGCGCCTCGCGGCCAAAGCGCGCCATTTGGCGCATCGGTGCCAATGCGGCATGGGTCATTTCATAAGCGTGATACAGCATTTTATTCCCCTTTTGCCAAGGCTAGCCCCATTATTGCATTGCATCAAGCGCATTTCGCACATGCAGCATGGGCATATAGCCGCAAATCCCTTTGACAAAGCCCCGTAGGGTGTGTCAGGTGACGCTTGAATTGCAATTTTGACCGAGGGAATCCTATGCCCAATGAAGAATGGGGTGTAAAGCGCGCTTGCCCCAAATGCGCGGTGCGTTTTTATGACCTGCAAAATGATCCAATGACCTGCCCCGCCTGTGGCGCAGAATTCACCGTCGAAAGCCTGCTCGACACCGGCAAAAGCCGTGTAGCCGCTTCCAAACAGGCCAAAACCGCCGATCCTGTGGTGGATGAAGCCGATGTCGTGCTGGATGATACAGATGACGTGGCGGCCACCGATGATGATCTGCTGGATGATGACGAGGATGATACCGTCAACCTCGAAGAGATCGCCGATGTCGCCAAGGAAGAAGACGACAGCTAACGGGTGAAAGACACCCTCCATATTCTGGATACGGTATTTGGCTTCTCGGGCTTTCGGCCCGGGCAGCAACAGATCGTAGAGGCCGTGGAAACGGGCAAGGATGTCTTGGCCATTCTGCCTACCGGTGCGGGTAAATCCCTTTGTTTTCAGCTACCTGCACTGATGCGAGACGGGGTGACGGTGGTGATCTCGCCGCTGATTGCCCTGATGCGGGATCAGGTGGCCAGCCTGCAGCAAGCGGGCGTGGCGGCAGGGGCGTTGACCTCGCTCAACACCGAAGAAGAGACCGAAGAGGTCTTTCAACACATCGATAACGGCACGCTGAAGCTGCTCTATATGGCCCCCGAGCGGCTGGCAAATGTCGGTAGCCTTGGCTTGCTCCAGCGCATAAATGTGCAGCTTTTGGCGGTGGACGAGGCGCATTGTGTATCGCAATGGGGGCATGATTTCAGGCCGGATTATCTGAAAATAGGCGATCTGCGCCGGCAGCTTGGCGGGGTGCAAACCATCGCGCTAACCGCCACGGCGGACGAAGACACCCGCACGGAAATCATCGCCAAGCTGTTTGAAACCCCGCCAAAGGTGTTTATCGGCGGGTTTGACCGGCCAAATCTAAGCCTCGCCTTTGAACCAAAAAACCAGCCGCGCCGGCAGGTTTTGGCATTTGTGAATGCCCGCAAGGGCCAGCCCGGCATTATCTATTGCGCCTCTCGCAACAAAACCGAGCAGCTCGCCAGCGCCTTGATTGCCGACGGCCATCAAGCCCAAGCCTATCACGCAGGCATGCAGCCCGATGATCGCCGCGCCGCCGAGGCCCGCTTCAAAACCGCAGACGGTCTGGTGATGTGTGCCACTGTCGCCTTTGGCATGGGGGTCGATAAGCCCGATATCCGCTTTGTAGTGCATGCGGATCTGCCAAAATCGGTCGAGGCTTATTATCAGGAGGTCGGCCGCGCGGGCCGAGATGGCGCGCCTGCCGATACGCTTACGTTTTACGGGGCGGATGATATCCGCCTGCGCCGCGCTCAGATCGATGAGGGCATGGCCCCCGTGGCTCGCAAAGAGGCGGATCATGCCCGCCTGAATGCGCTGCTCGGGCTGGCCGAAGCGCTGAAATGCCGACGTCAGAGGCTGCTGGCCTATTTTGGCGAGGTGATGGAAAAGCCCTGCGGCAATTGTGATCTTTGCGAGACCCCGCCCACGCTTTTTGATGGCACAACGGCGGTGCGCAAGGCGCTGTCGGCGATGCTGCGCAGCGAGGAGCGCTATGGTATGGGGCATTTGATCGACATTTTACTGGGCAAAAAAACCGCCAAAATCACCCAGCGCGGGCATCACAATTTACAAACCTTTGGCGCAGGCACCGAATATTCCAAAGCCGCGTGGCAGGCGATTTTTCGGCAAATGATGGGGCGAGATCTGGTCCGCCCCGATATGGAGCGCTATGGCGCGCTTAGAATGCAGGAAAACGCCCGCGAAATCCTGCGCGGCGAGGCCAGTATCGAGCTGCGCAAGGATAGCATTGAGAAAGCCACCGCCGCAGGCCCTGCCCATCGGCCCGCCGCACTTGTGCCGGAGGAAAACGAGGCGCTATTTTCGGCGTTGCGGGCCTTGCGCACCAAAATATCCACCGAGGCCAAGGTGCCGCCCTATGTGGTATTTGCCGATAAGGCTTTGGCGGAAATGGCGCGGCAAAAGCCTACAAATCTTGATGAATTCGCCCGCATTTCCGGCGTGGGCCGCATGAAGCTGGAGCGCTATGGCAGCCTGTTTCTAGCCGTGATCAACCAAGCCCCGACGCCCGAGGTCCATCCGGCACGGCGCAAGTTGGCGGGGCAGCAATCCGGCCCGGTTTTTGATCGCTTGCAAGCGGCGCAGCTAGAGCTGGCGCGGGGCGAAAACGGGCTGGATACCTATC
>WFUK01000330.1 GCA_015485015.1 Paracoccaceae bacterium
ATATAGCCCGGCAGGTCGGCATTGGTGGTATAAAGCATAAAGGGCTGCGGCTCGGCCTCAAGCCCGATACCCTTGATCTGGGTAAAACGCGGCTTGCCGTCAGAATAGATCGTGGGGCGCTATTTGGTGTGGGTGCGGCGGGGGTTGGTTTAAAGCTCCGTTACGTGACGGAGCCACCCCGCTTGTGGCCCGTTACCGCCCGTTTATATTGATCTTTCCGTTCGTTCAACACCTGACCTACGCACTACCATTCAGGTATGTTGCCTTAAGGCAACAAATTGAAACAACTTTCAACCCATCAATAAAAAATTGTTAAGTGTTGTTAAAAATATGCTAAGCAGCCGTATATGGAAATTTTGTGAGGACTTGTAATGAAAAAAATATTTAGCTCATTGCTTCTGACTGCAGCCTATAGTGGCACCGCCTTTGCCGGCAGCATAGTAGAGCCCGTGGTCGTAACGCCCCCCGTAGCTCAGGACGATTGGGGCGGGTTCTATCTGGGTGGCATGTATGGCCTGCATTCCGGCACCTGGGTCGGCACGGGGCAGCTTTCAGACACATTTAGCGCCGAAGGGAACCTTTACGGCGCATTTGCCGGCTATAACGTGCAAAGGAACGCGCTGGTATTCGGGGGCGAGCTTGCCTATTCTTTGGGCGACATCGCCTATAGCGACGGGATCGGGCCTATTCCCTCGGAAGGGGACACATTTCTGGACGCGAAAGCGCGGCTCGGCTTTGCGACCGGCAATGTGCTTGTATACGGGGTGGCTGGCGGCACGCTGGCAACCAGCTCCGGCCCCATTTTTACCGCTGATCTGACCGGGTTCAACTATGGCGGCGGTGCATCGATGAAGCTGGGGAACGGCCTTTTCTTCGGGGCTGAATATCTGGTGCGCTCCGTGTCTGGCGTAAATCCCGGTGATAGCCTCAGCACCATCGACCTTTCCACCCAGACCATCCAGATCAGGGTCGGCAAGCAGTTCTAGCTTTTCGAACAAGCAGAGATAGAAGCCGCCGTCCCGCAGATGCAGGGCGGCGGTTTTGGCTTAAAACGCCAGCGCTTTGGCTTGCTTAACCTGCGGCAGGCTGGCGATGGTTTTCAGTGTCGCACCGTCAATCGGCGCATCCACCCCGACCAGCGCAATCGCCTCGCCATCCTTGACCACCCGCCCCAAAGCAAAGGTCGCGATATTCACCCCGAGCGCGCCAAGCGTGGTGCCAAGCGCCCCGATATAGCCCGGCAGGTCGGCATTGGTGGTATAAAGCATAAAGGGCTGCGGCTCGGCCTCAAGCCCGATACCCTTGATCTGGATAAAGCGCGGCTTGCCGTCAGAATAGATCGTGCCCGCCACCGAGCGTTTCTGGGTTTCAGAGGTGATGGTCAGGCGCATATAGGTGCCAAAAGCGCCCTGCTCGTCCTTGCGGGTCTCGGAAATTTTGATGCCACGCTCACGCGCCACAACAGGGGCCGAGACCATATTCACCCCGCCCTCGCCCACCAGCGGGATCATCAGGGCGGCAATCAGGCTGGCGGTCAGCGGCTTGAGGTTCAGCTCGCCAACTTTACCCACAAATTCGATCTCGATCTCCTTGATCGGAGATTCCGTCACCTGCCCGGCAAAACCACCCAGCATTTCCGCAAGGCCAATCCACGGCTTCAGCACAGGGGCTTCTTCGGCGGTCACGCTTGGCGCGTTGATCGCATTGGAGATCGCGCCGCGCATCAGATAATCCGACATCTGCTCGGCCACCTGAAGCGCCACGTTTTCTTGCGCTTCCGAGGTCGCCGCGCCCAAGTGCGGCGTGCAGACCACGTTATCCAACCCGAAAAGCACGTTCGATTTCGCAGGCTCATCGGCATAAACATCAAACGCCGCGCCTTTTAGCTGGCCCGATTTCAGCGCCGCCGCCACCGCATCCTCATCGACCAAGCCACCACGGGCACAGTTGATCAGGTAAGCACCTTTTTTGATCTTGGCGATCTTTTCGGCGCTCAAAAGATTGGCGGTTTTATCGGTTTTGGGCAGGTGCAGCGTGATGAAATCGGCCTTGGCCAGCAGGTCATCAAGGTCTTCCACCTTGGTCACGCCAATCGCCTTGGCGCGGTCCTCGGAAAGGAACGGATCATAGGCAATCACCTTCATTTTAAGCCCAATGGCACGGCTGGCCACCACCGAGCCGATATTGCCAGAGCCGATCAGCCCCAGTGTTTTGCCGGTAATCTCGGTGCCCATAAAGCGGGATTTTTCCCACTTGCCGGCCTGCGTGCTGGCATCCGCCGCCGGAATTTGGCGGGCAACAGCAAACATCATAGCAATCGCATGCTCGGCAGTGGTAATCGAATTACCAAACGGCGTGTTCATCACCACCACACCCTTGGCGGAAGCGGCGGTAAGGTCCACATTATCCACGCCAATTCCGGCACGACCAATGACCTTTAGGTTATCGGCTTTTGCAATCAGCTCCGCCGTGGCCTTGGTGGCCGAACGAATGGCAAGGCCGTCATACTCACCGATAATTTCGGCAAGCTTGGCAGGGTCTTTGCCT
>WFUK01000331.1 GCA_015485015.1 Paracoccaceae bacterium
CATTGAAAGCGCCGAGCATATCGGCAAAATAACCCTGACGCTTTAACCCCGACCCTCACCAGCCTTCCTTTTTTTCGGTTTTTCTGCCAAGGATTGCAGGAGCGCATGCGTCATACAGTCAGGACATATGGAACAAAGCAGCGAAATATTGGCGGCAAAAGCGGCGGCGGGCCATGCGGATGCGTTTCGTGCGCTGCTGGAGCGGCATTATGATCTGATGTATCGGGTGGCTTACCGCACGCTCGGGCAGCAGGCGGATGCGGAGGATCTGGTGCAGGAAATTTGCACCGCCCTGCCCAAAAAGCTGAAAAGCTTTCGCTCGGATGCGAAATTCGAAAGCTGGCTTTATCGGGTGGTGGTGAATGCAGGCCGCGATTTGATGCGACGACGCGGCGCGCAGGCCCGCGCCGCCGATGGCTGGGGGGATGTGGAGCTGATGCAGCGCGAGGCGGCGGTGGAAAAGAAGGAAAGCCTGAGCTGGCTCTCCCGCGCCATGGGGCGGCTTTCGCCCGAGCTGCGAGAAACGGTCTCGCTGGTGCTGGGTGAGGAAATGACCCACGCGGCAGCGGGCAAGGCGCTGGGGCTATCGGAGGGTTCGGTAAGCTGGCGCATGAGTGAAGTGAAAAAACAACTCCGCCTGATGGCGCAAGCAGAGGAGATGCTGGAATGAATGACGATCTAGACAAGCTGGCAGCCCTGTTGCAAGAGGATCTGCCGCCGCCGCGCGCCAAGGCCAAATTGGCCGCCTTAGAAGCTGGCATGGCGGCTTTTGAAAAAAATTCGGAAAATTTCCAAGGATCGCCCGAGGCCGCGCGTCCTATCCATAACCGCCCCGAAAACGGGCGCGGATTTTGGAAAGGACTAAGAATTATGTTTGAGAAATTATCCCCCCGTGGCCTGATGCTTGGTGGTGCCAGCTTTGCCACCATTGCGCTGGCGATTGTTGTGACCCAGAATATTAACCTCGCGGGCCCTGCGCCGTTTGATTTTGTCGCGAATGAGCCAAGTCAGGGCAGCCTTGGCACAGCTGATAGCGAAACGGGCTATGTGCCGCGCTCCGAGCCGGAGGTGAACCAGCCAGCCATGGTTCAGCCCGAAATGGTGCAAGTAGAGATGGCCGAGGCCGCCGCGCCGCAAGCCGCACCGGAGATGGAGAGCGAGAGCGTAGCGCAGGAGGAAAAAGGCGCGATCCCCGATATGGCGACCCTGCTGCGCAATTCCACCATCGCCTCTACCCCTGCAGAAAGCCAGCCCCCCCTTGAAGCGCCCCGGGTCGAAATGCCCATGACCGCATCGGTGCCAAACCCCGCCGTCATCGGGGGGTTTGCCATCGGCGCGCAGCTCGAAGATGCCCGCCGCCTTGCCGCGGATGATCTCTCGCCACAGCCGCAAACCCTAACCAATGACCAATTCGCCGGTGATGCCGTTAGCCCCGTCAAGGTCGCGAAAGACGAGCCGGTTTCGACCTTTTCGATCGATGTGGACACTGCCAGTTATAGCGTCATGCGGCGCAGCTTGCTGAATGGCTATCTGCCCACTCCGGACTCGGTGCGCACCGAAGAGTTGATCAATTATTTTGACTATAATTACGCCAGCCCGCAAGCCATAGAGCAGCCTTTTGCGCCGCAAGCCACGCTGATGCCAACCCCGTGGAATGACGATACACTACTGCTGCATATCGGCATTCAGGGCTATGAAATCCCGCTTGAGGATCGCCCGGCGGTGAACCTTGTATTCCTGATTGATACCTCCGGCTCGATGAGCGCACCGGATAAGCTGCCGCTCTTGATCCAGTCGTTCCGGCTGCTGCTCAACTCGCTGAACGAGGACGATACAGTGGCGATTGTGACCTATGCCGGCTCGGCGGGCATGGCGCTGGAGCCGACTTCGGCCTCGGAAACCTATAAAATTCTCGCCGCGCTCAATCGCCTTTCGGCGGGCGGCTCTACGGCGGGGCAAGCGGGGCTGGAGCAGGCCTACGGGCTGGCGGAAAGCATGATGCAGGAGGGCGAGACCTCGCGCGTTATTATGGCCACAGACGGGGATTTCAATGTCGGGATGCACAGCCCCGAGGCGATGCAAACCTATATCGAAGACAAGCGCGAAAGCGGGGTTTACCTATCTATTCTGGGCTTTGGTCAAGGCAATTACAACGACGCCCTGATGCAAACCCTCGCCCAGAACGGCAACGGCACGGCGGCCTATATCGATACC
>WFUK01000332.1 GCA_015485015.1 Paracoccaceae bacterium
CCTATGCGCGCTGGCCGAGGGTTCGGGTAACATTCCGGATCCGCTCATGCTCGTTTTCCATAAATTTCATACCCATTTCATAGGTGCGCTGCACCTCGATCATCCGCGCCATTTCCGTGACGGGGCTAACATTCGAGCCTTCGACAAAGCCCTGCAAAACCACAGGCTCCAGCATGGCCAGCGGCGCTTCCTCGCCAGGGGCAAACAGGGTGCCGTATTGCCGCGAAAGCGCGGTTTCATCTTGCACCTCGAAAATCCCGACCTGCGCCAAAGGGTTGCCATTGGCACTGATGGTGCCATCCTGCGCCACGCTCACCGTTTCGGCATCGGGTGGAATGAAGATCGGCGCACCGCCCACATCCAGCAGGCGCAGCCCGTCGGGGTTGACCATCTCGCCTTCGGTATTGAGCGCAAAGGCCCCTGCCCGCGTCAGCCGGTTGCCCTCGGGCGTTTCGACCATAAAATAGCCGCGCCCCTGAATCGCGAGATCCATCGGGTTGCCGCTTTGCGTCATCGAGCCTTGGGACGGATCGGAAAACCGCGCCCGCGCCGCCGCCATCGCCACCCCGCCGCCCTCATTGGGCAGGGCTTGCAGCATTTCGGTAAAAACCACCCCCTGACGGCGATAACCGGTGGTGGAAATATTGGCCACGTTATTGGCCACAACCTGCATTTCTTTCCAAAGCCCCGTTTGGCGGGAAAGCGTGACATATCCGGCGGTTTCCATAGCGTCTCCTGTTATTGCCCGACAATGCGGGTGATGATCTGGTCATTGAAAAAGGCCACCAAAAGCCCGCCGGAATAGCTCATCGAAAGCCAGAACACGGCCACAATCGCGCCCAGCTTGGGCACAAAGGTGAGGGTCAGTTCCTGAATGGAGGTGAGGGCCTGAAACAGGCCGATGATCAGCCCGACCACCAGCGCCACAATCAGCACAGGGGCCGACATGACCACCGCCATATATAGCGCCTCGCGCAGCACATCCAGCAGATCACCCTCGGTCATTATTCCAGCCTCCTCAAACGGGCATCCGCAGGATTTCCTGATAGGCTTCCACCACGCGGTCACGCACGCTGACGGCGGTTTGGATGGCGATCTCGGAGGCGGCCAGCGCCTCGACCACGGTTTGCGCATCGGCCTTGCCGGTCATGCCCGCAATGGCCGTGCTTTCGCCGGCCTGCATGGTGGCCATAAAATCATTCGCCATATCGGCAAACAGGCTACTGCCGCCGCTTGGCGGCCCGTCGGGCTGGGCGATGTTCTGGGCGTTGGTATAAAGCTGTGAAGCAATGAAGGGATTGGTTTGCATAACTCGGCCTTTCTAGCGTCGTAAAATGTTATCGTCTCAGGAGTTCAAGGATCGAAGATGCCATTTGCCTTGATTGGTCAAACATCTTCAAATTGGCTTCATAAGAGCGCTGCGCCTCGCGGGCATCGGCGATCTGCACCATCAGGTCCACATTGGAGCCTTGGTAATAGCCGTTTTCGTCAGCCAGCGGATGGCCGGGATCATAGATCTCGGGCAGCTCGGTATTGCTAAGCTGCACACGACCGGTTTTCACCTGCCCGCCATTATCCATAAAATCGCTCACCGCCTGAAAGCTGACGCTTTTTGTGCGAAAGCCGGGGGTATCGGCATTGGCGATATTTTCCGACACCAGCCGCAGCCTTGCCGCCTGTGCCGCCATGCCCGAGGCCGAAGCCGACATGGAAGAGCTAAAATCACTCATTCGGGTTCTCCCTTATTTACGCCCCATACTGGTGCGCATAATTTGCAAAGATTTCTGATAAATGCCGATGGCCATATCATGCTGCTGGCGCAGCTCGGTGGAGCGCATCATCTCGGCCTCCAGCGACACGGTGTTGCCATTGGGGGATTCCACGCCAAACGGGCTGGTAAATACCGTCTCGTTCCGGCTGGTAATATGACCCGCGCGGGTGCCCCGCAGCCCCAGCGCGGATTGCGCGGCAAAGCTATCCTCAAAGGCCACCAGATCCCGCGCCTTAAAGCCGGGGGTATCGGCATTGGCGATATTTTCGGCCACCAGGGCCTGACGATCGCTGGCATGGCGGGCAAGGCCGCTGGCAAGCTGGAATATTGTCATGTTTTCTATCATTCGGGGCTTCTCCTCCGATTTCCTTTGACCAAGAATTAACCAGTCATGGTGAATAAAGGGTAACCAACAACGGAAATGGATACAGTTTTATGCAGTTTGATTTTGCCCCGCTCACCAGCAAGCTTGCCGCGATTCGCCCCGTCACCCGCGTCGGGCGGGTAATCGGGGTCGATAGCGGCTCTATAAGGATAGAAGGGCTAAGCCTGCATGCGCGGGTGGGCGACCAGATCACCATTGCGGCCGATGCGGGCGATCGCCGTGGCGGCGAGGTGGTGGCGCTGGCGCCCGATGAAATCCGCGCCATGTCCTATGATTCTCCGCAAGGGGTGGCGATCGGTGATCTGGTATCGCTGGACGGCATTGGCGGTGCCGCCGCCAGCCCTGCGTGGATCGGCCGGATTGTCGATGCTTTTGGCCAGCCGCTGGATGGCAAGCCGCTATTTCAAGGCTTGGAAACCGCGCCGCTGCACCGCGCCCCGCCACCAGCGGCGCTGCGCCGCCGAATGGGCGCGCGGCTCAATACCACCATGGGGTTGTTTGACACCATGCTGCCCTTGGCGCGCGGCCAAAGGATCGGCATTTTTGCCGGTTCCGGCGTGGGCAAAACCACCCTGCTGGCCGACCTCGCCAAAGGGCTGGAGGCCGATGTGGTAGTGATCGGCCTGATCGGCGAGCGCGGGCGCGAGCTGCGGGATTTTGTCGAGGAAACCATGGGGGAGGAGGGCATGAAGCGGGCGGTGGTGGTGGCGGCGACATCTGATCAATCACCACTGATAAAGCGCCGCGCCGCATGGATGGCCATGGCCACCGCCGAGGCTTTTCGCGATCAGGGAAAGCATGTGTTATTGCTGTTGGACAGCATCACCCGCTTCGCCGAGGCCCACCGCGAAATCGCGCTGACAGCGGGCGAGGCTCCATCCCTGCGCGCCTATCCGCCCTCCACGGCCAACCAGATCGCGCAACTGGCCGAGCGTGCTGGCCCGGGGCCGCAAGGGGCTGGCGATATCACGGCGGTGTTTAGCGTGCTGGTCGCAGGCTCGGATATGGAGGAGCCGGTAGCGGATATAACGCGCGGCGTGCTGGACGGACACATTGTGCTGGACCGCGAGATCGCCGAGCGCGGGCGGTTTCCGGCGGTGGATGTGCGGCGCTCGGTGTCGCGCTGCTTGCCGGGCGTAGCCAATACGGGCGAAAACACCCTGATCAACCACGCGCGGCGCATAATATCAGCCTATGAAAAGGCCGCGCCGATGATTCAAACCGGATTATATCTGCGCGGTTCTGATCCTTTGGTGGACGAATCCATCACCTATTGGCCCAAGCTGGATGCGTTTTTCACCCGCAGCGGATTTGCCAATACCGATGATGCATTTGTCGAATTCGCCAATTTGATGGGACAAGCAGACCCAAACCACAAACCGGAAGACCCGCAGATAAATGATCGACCCAGAGACTTTCCTGCCGGATCTCTGGCAGCACCGGAAACCCCCGCCCCCGCGCTGGATGTGAAAATAAATACCGAGCGTTAGATCAACCCTGGCGGCGCGTTTAAGGTGGCATTATTTTGCAGCGGCATTTTCGCGCCGCTTCCCCCGCCCCGCCTGCGACAAAGGTTTCAAAACCCGGCGCATCTTGGTCGCGACATCACCACAAGCCCCGACATTAAAGCGCGGCGCGGGCCTGCCATTTCAAAGCCACGCCGCGCTTAACGCGCCGCTACCGCCTGCAAATTATGCGCCTTGCGTTTATGCCGTAATCTTTCGCGGGCCAATATTGCCGGACTATCAACCGCGCTCAAACGGTCGCTCATCTTCGCGCTAATTTCACCCTCCGCGACCAAAGACAGGTAGCGCCCGCAGCAGACCCGCAGAAACGAGGTGAAATTTCCCAAATCATGCTCGGCATCCATAGATTCCAGATATAACCGCGAGATCACCTGCGCGCAGCTCAGCCCGTCGCGCTGGCCGATTTCTTCCAGCACTTGCCAGAAGAAATTTTCCATCCTCCCCGAGGTAACCACACCATCAATCCGTAAAGAACGGGTTTTACTGGCCCATAACTCGCTATCGGCACAAATAAACAATTCGCACATCGTGCATTCCTCCTGTTCAAGCCCCCTTATTCGGCCCCTCTATTCAAGGATAGCCAAGAATTGCGCCATCCATTGCGGGTGCGCCGGCCATGCGGGCGCCGTTACGAGATTACCATCGGTATGGGCCTCTGTCACCTCGATCTCGGCATATTCACCGCCGGCCGCCTTTACTTCGGGCGCGCAGGCTGGATAGGCAGAGCAAGCCCGCCCATCCAGAACTCCGGCCGCCGCGAGCAACTGTGCCCCGTGGCAAATCGCGGCCACGGGCTTATTTGTTTCGAAAAAATGCCGCACCATGGCCAAGACCTTCGGGTCCAGCCGCAGATATTCCGGCGCCCGCCCGCCCGGAATTACCAGCGCATCATAGTCGGCGGGGTCGATATCGGCAAAAGTGGCATTCAGGGCAAAATTATGCCCCGGCTTTTCGGTATAGGTCTGATCCCCCTCGAAATCATGGATCGCGGTTTTCACCGAATCTCCAGCCGCTTTATCGGGGCAAACGGCATCAACCTTATGCCCGAGTGTCAGCAATATCTGAAACGGCACCATGGTTTCATAATCTTCTGTGAAATCTCCGGTGATCATCAAAATATTCTTGGCCATGTTTCTCTCCTCGTTGGTTTGGAGCGATTATGGCAGGTGATTCGGCCCAGCGGGTGTTAATCGCTTACTACACCGTTAATTTTGCCCGGCACGGTGCAGGATCAGCAATTCCACCCGCTTTAGCTCCCGCAGCACGCGATCCGCCTGAATTTGCGGCATCAGACTCATTTTCATCATGCCCGCCATCAGGATCAGCACCGAGGCACTCATGCCCCATTTCACCGCCGCCAATAGCTCGACCGCGCCAAAAAACCGCCACGCGGCCCAGACGCCCAGCCCGAAAAGCACGGTTTGGACCAGCATAATCACCCAGCTCACCCAACCAAGCTTGCCGCGAAACAGGCCGAAAGCGAGGCTGAAATAGCCCAGCTCCTCGGTGCTTTTGATCAGCTCGCTTTCCTGTTCGGTCAGCGCCTCTTTAATCAATTCGTCAATATTTGGCATTTTAGCTTCCTTCCAGATAGGGTTTTAGTTGGTTTCTGGCCTTGGATAAGCGGGATTTAACCGTGCCTTCCGGCACATCCATCGCCAAGGCGACCTCTCGTAGGCTCATTTCTTCGAGATAAAACAACCGGATCGTCGCCGCCTGCGCGGGGCTTAGATGCTCGATCGCCGCGCGCACCGAGCCTGCATCTTCAAATGCCGCCTCCGGCTCCGGCAGGGCTTCCCCTAGCCTACGGGCTTTTACATTGCGATCAATCTGCCGCGCTGCGCGGCGCGAGGTGATCCGGTAAGCCCATGCCATAAATGCATGATCATCCTGCAATTTTGGCAAAGCTCGGGCGATCTCGATCCACGCCTCCTGCACCACGTCGCGCGCCTCTTCCCGATGCCCCAATAACCGGTAAGCATGGGAAAACAGGCGCGGCCCAAAATGTTTTACCAGTTTTTCAAAGGCCAATTGATCGCCAAGCCGCGCCAGACCAGCCAGATATCCGATATAGGC
>WFUK01000333.1 GCA_015485015.1 Paracoccaceae bacterium
CATATTGTAAAACCTTATACAAACTGCGTCACAAGGTGGAGAACATGTTTGCCAAACTCAAGGACTGGCGGCGCATCGCCATGCGCTTCGATCGTTGCGCACATGCTTTCCTATCAGCAATACAAATAGCCGCTATCGTTATCTTCTGGATTAATCAATGAGTCCTGACCCTAGCTACTTTTTCCCGAGAACTTCCTTCAACAAATCGTGCCGCTTTCCCATTCTCGCCATATTACGGCTTTTTTCTTCTCATCCATAAGCGCTGATTTTTGCATACACCGTTCCTCCAAGTAATTTGGTTTATATGGTGTTGCGCAGACCGACTGAATCCATCACCACTTTTTTTCGGGAGGATTACCAGATCGCCGAGCGTTTCCACCCGCTGATCATGTTGGGGTGCACGCCATGCTTCTTTGACAACTCCGCCAGCGTCAATTCCTCACGGATCGCCTCCAGTGCCACTCGCGCCTTGAATTCATTCGAATACCATTTTCTCTTCGTCATTTCTGATCGTCCTTTTCATAGGTCGATTCATCTTAACAACTGGTCCGAATTTCCGCGACCAGCTCTGTGGCAGAAGGATCCTGAGCTTGGCGGCGGCAAAACCCAACAAGGGCTTGTGCGAATCCGCACTTCAGACTAACTAGCCTCATGACAGATACATCCCATGACCGCCTTCTTATCATCGACTTTGGCTCACAGGTAACGCAGCTTATTGCGCGCCGCCTGCGGGAGTTGAATGTCTATTGTGAAATCCATCCGTTTAACAAGGTGGATGCCGGCTTTCTGGCCGCCTTTGCCCCCAAGGCCGTGATCCTTTCCGGCGGGCCTGCCAGCGTTATTGACGAAGGCTCGCCGCGTCCGCCCGAGGCGGTGTTTTCGCTTGGCGTGCCGGTGCTGGGGATTTGCTATGGCCAGCAGGTGATGATGCATATGCTGGGCGGCAGGGTTGAATCCGGCCATGGCACTGCCGAATTCGGCCGCGCCTATGTGACGCCTGCGGGCGAGGTACCTTTGCTGGATGGCTGGTTTGCCGAGGGTAAAGAGCAGGTCTGGATGAGCCACGGCGATCATGTGTCTGAGATTGCGGAGGGGTTTGAGGTCTATGGCACCTCGCCCAATGCGCCTTTTGCGATCACCGCCGATGCCGCTCGCAATTTTTATGCGGTGCAATTTCACCCCGAGGTGCATCACACCCCCAACGGGGCCAAATTATACGAGAATTTCATCAAGCTGGCGGGCTTTACCGGCGATTGGACCATGGGGGCTTACCGCGAGGAGGCCATCCGCAAAATCCGCGATCAAGTGGGCGATGCCAAGGTGATCTGCGGGCTTTCCGGCGGGGTTGATAGCTCGGTCGCGGCGGTGCTGCTGCACGAGGCCATCGGCGATCAGCTCACTTGCGTTTTTGTCGATCACGGGCTTTTGCGGCAAAACGAGGCCGAAGAAGTGGTGAAAATGTTCCGCGATGAATACCACATGCCGCTGATCCACGCCGATGAAAAGGCGCTGTTCCTTGGTGAGCTGGACGGACAATCAGACCCCGAAACCAAGCGCAAAATCATTGGCCGGCTATTTATCGATGTGTTCCAGAAGCACGCGGCGGCCGTGGGCGGGGCCAAATTCCTCGCGCAAGGCACGCTTTATCCCGATGTGATTGAAAGCGTCAGCTTTTCGGGTGGGCCAAGCGTAACCATCAAGAGCCATCATAATGTCGGCGGCTTGCCGGAAAAAATGGGGCTGAAGCTGGTCGAGCCGCTGCGGGAATTGTTCAAAGACGAAGTGCGGGCGCTCGGGGTCGAGCTGGGCCTGCCGAAATCCTTTATTGGCCGTCATCCCTTCCCCGGCCCCGGCTTGGCCATTCGCTGCCCCGGCGAGATTACCCGTGAAAAGCTGGAGATTCTGCGCAAGGCGGATGCGGTATATATCGATCAGATCCGCAAACACGGGCTTTATGACGAAATCTGGCAGGCTTTTGTCGCCATCCTTCCGGTGCGCACCGTGGGAGTGATGGGCGATGGCCGCACCTATGATTTTGCCTGCGCCCTGCGCGCCGTTACCAGTGTGGACGGTATGACGGCGGATTATTATCCGTTTACCCATGAATTCCTTGGCGAGACCGCAACGCGGATCATTAACGAGGTCGAAGGCATTAATCGCGTGACCTATGACATCACCTCCAAACCACCCGGCACCATTGAATGGGAATAGCTGGACAGTCTAAATCCAGCCCCATACACTGCTGAAAAACAGGAGAGTGACATGGCTAAAGTATATCTTGACGGGCTTTTAGTGGCCCATTCCGCCGCCGAACATGCGGTGGTGGACCTCTATCTTGAAGATCATATCGCCCTCACCCGCGCCGAACCCGGCTGCCTGAAATTCGAGGTGACGCCGGATCCGAGCGATAGCAATAAATGGCATGTATCCGAGATTTTTGATTCCGAGGCGGCGTTTGACGCCCATCAGTTGCGGGCCAAAGCTTCCGAATGGGGTCAGGTTTCGGAACCATTGGAGCGACGGTTCAAAAAACGTGTCGAGTAGCCAAAGCCCGCTCAAGGCGCTGATATGGATGATCGGGACCGTGGTCTCCTTTACCCTGATGGCCATATCGGGCCGCGCTATTTTGTTGGATCTCGATACCTTTGAATTAATGCTCTATCGCTCGGTCATTGGCTGGATGATCGTCAGCCTGCTGATTCTGCGCTCCAATCGCGGGTTTTCGCAGCTCCGCTCTGATATGTTTGGTCAGCATTTCATCCGCAGTGCGGTGCATTATACCGGCCAGAACCTGTGGTTTTTTGCCATCGCCACCATCCCTTTGGCGCAGTTGATCGCACTGGAATTCACCAATCCTTTATGGGTCGCGCTGCTGGCACCGCTCTTATTGGGGGAGCGGCTAACCCGCCAAAAGCTGATGATCGTGGTTTTGGGTTTTATCGGCGTGCTGATTGTGGCGCGGCCGGGGGCGGAGCCGATTAACCTTGGGCATGTGGCGGGTCTGGTGGCGGCACTGGCCTTTGCGCTGACCAATATCCTGACCCGCAAAATCACCCGCACCGATAGCGTGCTTGCGCTGCTTTTCTGGATGACGCTTTCGCAGGCGGTGTTTTCCCTATTCCTATCGCTGCCCGGCGGCATTCCATGGCCTGATGCCCAGCTTTGGCCATGGATGATAATCATGGGGATCACGGGGCTAAGCGCCCATTTCTGCCTGTCGCAAGCGCTTACGCTGGCACCGGCTACCACGGTCGCGCCGATGGATTTCATCCGCCTGCCGATCAGTGCGGGCGTTGGCGTGTGGCTCTATCAAGAGCCGCTACTTTCGACGGTATTTATCGGGGGCGGCATTATCCTGCTGGCCAACTATCTGAATTTGACCGTAAAAGCCAAACCATAGCGGCGCGACCAGCCTGGCTCTATTTTGAGAAGGCATTCCCGCGCCGCGCTTGGATGTTTTTGCTTGTGGTGGGGGAAGTCGCGCTAGGCCAGTGGGGAA
>WFUK01000334.1 GCA_015485015.1 Paracoccaceae bacterium
GCGCCACAGCACGGGCGACAGATTAAAGCCCACCAGATAATCCAGCGCGCGGCGGGCGAGATAGGCCTCCACCAGCGGCATATCCACTTGGCGCGGGTTTTTCATCGCTTCGGTTACGGCGGGTTTGGTGATGGCATTAAAGACCACCCGCTCCACATGGGTCGATTTCTTGATCACGCGGCGCTTGCGCAGGGCCTCTTCCAGATGCCAGCTAATCGCCTCGCCTTCGCGGTCAGGGTCGGTCGCGAGGATCAGCTTGTCGTCCCCGTCGGCCTTCATGGCCTCCACAATCGCCCGCACATGCTTTTGCGATTGGCTGCCCACCTCCCATTTCATTTCAAAATCGGCATCGGTATCGACCGAGCCATCTTTGGGAGGTAAATCGCGCACATGGCCGTAGGAGGCCAAAACGGTGAAGCCCGGCCCGAGATATTTTTCAATGGTTTTGGCCTTGGCGGGTGATTCTACTACAACAACAGCCATGAAAATTTCTCCGGATTTGCAACACCTTGTTGGGCGCGCAACATGGTTCCTATTGCGGGTGCTTGTCAATGGTGAATAAATCAAGCCCCGTAAAACAGCCAATAAACGTCTTCAAACGGGGTTTGTTACAAAAAATACATTAATTACATTTACATTGTGTGGAAAGTTTTCCATGCTGCCGGTTATTGCATATATAGGTGCAAGATTTATTAAACTATGTATCGTATCGTATCATTCTGGACTTGCTGGGAGGCATAAAATGGCTGAAATCGTAGTAATCGGAGCGGGAATAGGCGGGCTGCCGGCCGCTTATGACCTTAAAAAGGAATGTAGGGCCGAGGATAACATTACCGTTATCTCCAATAACCCCTATTTCCAATTCACCCCGTCCAACCCGTGGGCGGCTGTGGGCTGGCGCAAGCGCGAAGACATCACAATTGATCTGGAGCCGGTGCTGAAAAAGCAGGGCATTACCTTTCTGGCGGATCCGATGGTGGGCTTTGATCCTGAAAATAGCGTCATAACCCTGCAAAGCGGCAAGGAAGTGAAATATGACTATGTGATCATCGCCACCGGTCCCGAGCTGGCCTTTGACGAGATCGAGGGTCTTGGCCCGCATGGCGGCTTTACCACTTCGGTATGTGATGTGAACCACGCGGTGACTGCAAGTGCGGCGTGGGAAGAGTTCTGCAAAAATCCCGGCCCGATTGTGGTTGGTGCGGTTCAGGGCGCGTCTTGCTATGGGCCGGCTTATGAATTCGCCATGATCATGGATACCGATCTGCGTAAGCGCAAAATCCGCGACAAGGTAAAAATGACCTTCGTGACGGCCGAACCATATGTCGGCCATCTCGGCCTTGGCGGTGTGGGTGATACCAAAGGCATGCTTGAGCGCGAAATGCGGCATCGGCATATTAAGTGGATCACCGATTCCAAGGTGGACAAGGTCGAAGACGGCAAGATGCATGTGAGCCAGCTAAAAATGGGTGGGGATGTGATTGCCTCGCACGAGCTTGAGTTCAATTACTCGATGATGCTGCCCGCTTTTCGTGGCTTGCCGCCGTTTATGCCGGCCAATGCGCCCGAGGGTCTCGCCAATCCGCGTGGGTTTATCGTGGTGGACAAACACCAGAAAAACCCGAAATTCCCCAATGTTTACGCGGTAGGCGTGTGCATCGCGATTGCGCCGCTTGAGGCTTCGGCTGTGCCTGTCGGCGTGCCTAAAACCGGCTTGATGATTGAATCGATGGTGGCGGCGGCAGCTGGTAATATCGGACAAGAGTTGCGTGGCCAAGAGCCTAGCCATGAGCCAACATGGAACGCCTTTTGCCTCGCTGATTTTGGCGATAAAGGGGTGGCCTTTATGGCGCAGCCGCAAAACCCGCCCCGCAATAAAAACTGGGCATCCGAGGGCAAATGGGTGCATTGGGCCAAGATCGGTTTTGAAAAATACTTCATGCGCAAAATTCGCAAAGGGCAATCCGAGCCGTTCTTCGAGAAATCCGTGATGAAGGTGATTTCGATGACCCGCCTGAAAGATTAGGCACATAGATCTTCGTTTGCAGCCCGTGCCACAAGCGCGGGCTGTTTTCGTGTTTGGTTGTGCTTGCACAACCCGCGCCGGGGAGGGGGGCTTTAGCTCCCCGAGACGGCGCGCGCCCGGGGCTGTCCGGCAGCTCCGCGCTTGCTTTGGCTTCAGGGCGGGTAAACCCACCCTTCAGCCAAAGCGCATTTTATCAGCAAGCTGAAAAAACGCCTGCCGCTGGCCGTGGCCTCGCTTCGCTCGGTGCGCTATGCTGTGGCAAAGGGGGATGGTATGAAATCTGTTATATTACTGCGCGGCATCAATGTGGGTGGGCATGGGAAGCTGCCGATGAAAGAGCTGTGCGAGATGCTCGAAGGCCTCGGGGCGGCAAATCCGCAGAGCTATATCCAAAGTGGAAATGTGGTGATCGAGGGAGATATAACCGCTGCGGCTGTGGAGGATGCAATTGAAGCGCTCAAGGGGTTTCGGCCACGCGTGTTGGTCCTCTCTGCCGCTTCGTTTATCAAAATCGCGGCGGATACCCCGTTTGACGAACCTGTGGGTAAGCTTTTGCATATCTGGTTTGCATCGGCTCCGTTTACCTTTGATCAGGCCAAGGCGGATGGCCTGCTGGCACCGTCCGAGCGATTGCATATTTCGGAACAGGCGATATATTTACACGCGCCTGATGGCATTGGCCGCTCGAAACTGGCCGAGAAGATGGAGCGGCTTGCGGGCGTGCCTTGCACCGCGCGCAATCTGAATACTGTGCGCAAATTGATCGAGATGCTTGACGCCTGAGCGCCCGCGCCGTAATCGTTTTGCAAAAAGGTTTTTATGCCCCAAGGCCCATTATTCAGATATCGTGCGCTGCTCGCCTCGGGTGAACTGCGTGATGATGCCGCCCAGCGGCTGGCGATCGAAAAGCTCCAGCTTTTGCATCGGCGCCTGGAAGGGTATAATCCCGCCAAGCCCAGCCGCTTTGGTCTCGGGGTGTTTGGTTGGGGGCGTGAGAATATCGAGCAGGTCGATATTCAGGGGCTTTATCTTTATGGCGGGGTCGGGCGTGGTAAATCCATGCTGATGGACCTGTTTTTTGCCCAAGCGCCGGTGGCCAAAAAGCGCAGGGTGCATTTTCATGCCTTTATGCAGGAGGTGCATGCGGGCATCGCGGTGGCGCGCAAAGCCTATCAGAAAGACCCGATAGAACCGGTGGCCGAGAAAATCGCCGCCGAGGCCACGCTGCTCTGTTTTGACGAGCTGCAAATCGGCGATATCACCGATGCGATGATTGTGGGCCGCTTGTTTGACAAGCTTTTTGCGCGCGGGGTGGTGATTGTGGCGACCTCGAACCGCCATCCGGACGATCTTTATAAAGACGGGCTGAACCGCCAGCTATTTGTGCCCTTCATCGAACGGATAAAAGAGCGGCTAGAGATATTTCATCTGGCCAGCGATACCGATTATCGCCAAGGCAGGCGGCCAGGTGGCGAGGTGTATTTCTCGCCGCTCGGGGCGGATAGCCGCGCCAAAATGGATCAGGCTTGGGCCGCCTATGCGGTATGCAAGGGCCGCCCGCTGGAGCTTTTGGTGCAGGGGCGAAGCACGGTTATTCCGCTCCATTGCGAAGGGGTCGGACGCGGGCATTTTTCCGAGCTATGCGAGGCGGCTTACGGGCCTGCGGATTATTTGGCCATCGCTGACGCTGTGGCGGTGCTGTTATTGGACGATATTCCGGTGCTGACCCGCGAACAGGCGGGACCGGCCAAGCGGTTTGTTACGCTGGTAGATGCGCTTTACGAGGCCAAGGTGCGGCTGATCTGCTCGGCCGCCGCCGCCCCCGAGCAGCTATTTGCGCAAGGTGACGGCGCTTTTGAATTCGCGCGCACAGCATCAAGGCTGCGCGAAATGGCGAGTGAAGGCTGGCGAAAATGAGGCGGTCGGGCCATAAAAGAACCGGCTCAAACCCCCAGATACCGGCTGGCGATATCGGCGGGCAGGTCGCCCATTGCCCCGTTCCATACGGATTTGCCCCGTTGTAAAATCACGGCCCGATCTGCGATCTTCGAAAGCTCTTTTAGCGATTTATCGACCAATATGATCGACATATGCCCCTCCGCCTTCACCTTCGAGATCGCTTTCCAGATTTCCTGCCGCACCAAGGGGGCCAGCCCTTCGGTCGCCTCGTCCAGCACCAAAAGGCGCGGATTGGTCATCAAGGCGCGCCCGATGGCCAGCATTTGCTGCTCCCCTCCGGAAAGCGAAGCCGCGTATTGCTGTTTTCGCTCGGCGAGGCGTGGAAATAATGCGCTGACGCTCGCCATATCCCAAGGCCCGCTGCGGGCGGCGACCCGCAGGTTTTCCTGCACCGTGAGGGTGCTAAAACAGCGCCGCCCCTCGGGCACCAGGCCAAGGCCGAGGCGGGCGATCTTATGCGGGGCGAGGCGCGCCAGATTGTGGCCGTCAAATTCCAGCTGGCCGCCGCCCGTGGGCAGAAGGCCAAAAAGACAGCGGATGGTGGTGGATTTGCCCATGCCGTTCCGGCCCATCAAGGCCAGCACTTCGCCTTGCTCCAGTTGCATATTCACATCAAACAGAGCCTGGCTTTTGCCGTAGGATGCCGAAAGGCCGGTCAGGCGTAGCAAGCTCATGCCTCATCCCCCAAATAGGCGGTGCGAACCTCGCGATTGGCCCGGATTTCCGCCACGCTCCCCGTTGCGATCAGCTTGCCGTAAACCAGCACGCTGATGCGGTCTGCCAAGGCGAATACCGCGTCCATATCATGCTCGACCAGCAAAATAGGTGCTTCGGATTTCAGCGTCTCCAGCAGCGGCATCAGGGCTTTCGAGCCGCTGCCGCCCAGCCCCGCCATCGGCTCGTCCAGCAGCAGCACTTTTGGTTTCAGGGTGAGGGCAATCGCGATTTCCAGCTGTCGCCGCTGGCCGTGGGATAGGGTGGAAACCGGTTTTTGCGCCACTTCCAAAAGCCCGACACGGGATAAAGCAGTGTTGGCTTGGGTGATGTTATCCTGATCTTTCAACGCATTGCGGAAAAACCGAAACACCCTGCCGCTGGCCCCGATCACCCCGAGCAGCACATTTTGCAGCACGCTATCCTCAAGCGCCAGCTCGGATATTTGAAAGGTGCGGGCCAGCCCGAGGCGGGCGCGCTGGCTAAGACCGGCCTTGGAGATATCTTGCCCCAACAGCGATATCCGGCCATGGTCCGGCGCAAGACTGCCCGCGATCTGCTGGATCAGGGTTGATTTTCCGGCACCATTCGGGCCGATCAGGGCATGAATTTCACCGGCGCGCAGATCCAGCGAGATATTATCACTGGCGACCAGCGCCCCAAAGGATTTTTGTATGTTTTCCAAGCGCAATACCGGGTTATTCATGGGCCGCATCCCTTTTGGCCAAGCTGCCGATAATGCCGCCCCGCGCGAATAGCACAACCAGCAAAAGCATGGCCCCGAGATAGATATGCCAATATTCCGAAATCGGCCCCAGCACCTGCTCCAGAATAATAAACAGCGCCGCCCCCGCCAAGGGTCCCATCAGCCGCCCGACGCCGCCAAGAATCACAAATACCATGATCTCGCCGCTGGTTTGCCAGCTTAGCATCGTGGGGCTGATAAAACGGTTAAGATCTGCATAAAGCGCGCCGGCCAAGCCGGTGATGATGGCTGAAATAATCAAGGCAACCAGCCGCAAGCGAAACACCCCGACCCCGACCGTGGCCGCGCGCAAGGGGGATTGTCGCGCCGCATTCAAGGCCAGCCCGAAGGGTGAATTCATCAGACGGTGGGTGAAAAACAGTGCCAGCAAAAGCAGGGCAAAGCAGATGGCGAAAAACTGGATCGGGTCAAGGGTATTGAGGCCGGGAAAGCCGTTACGGACATAAATAGACAGCCCGTCTTCGCCGCCATAGGCGGGCCAGCTAATGGCAAAATAATACAGCATTTGACCAAAAGCCAGGGAGAGCATGATAAAATACACCCCGCTGGTGCGCAGGGCAAGCAGCCCGATGATCAGCCCCGCAAGGGCGCTCACCAGAATTGTAACCCCCCAGATCATCAGCATATTCTGGCTGCCCTCGAATAAAAACGGCCAGTTAAACAGCGGTGAATAGCTTTGGGCATGGCTGGCCAGAATGCCCATCGTATAGCCACCAAGGCCAAAAAACGCGGCATGGCCAAAGCTGACAAGCCCGCCAATGCCAAGCGCGATATTCAGCCCCACCCCCGCCAGCGCCAGAATGGCAACCTTGGTGGCCAGCGTAATGGTGAAGGGTTTGCCCGCATAATAGGCCCAGAGCGGCACGGCAATCATCGCCAGCAGCAGGGCCGCATTGATCATGGTTTCGCGCTTCATGCCCGCACCCCGTAAAGCCCCGAGGGCCGCCAGACCAGAATCGCGGCCATCAGGATATAGATCAGCATGGAGGCCAGCGAGGCCCCGATCGTGGCGGCGCTGGCAGGCTCTAGAAACAGGCCAAACAGGCAGGGCAGAAATAGCGGGCCAAGGGTGTCTGTCAGGCCAACCAGTAACGCCCCGACCAAGGCCCCTTTGATCGAGCCGATGCCACCGATGACGATCACCACAAAGGCTAAAATCAGCACAGGCTCCCCCATGCCAACCTGCACCGACTGGATCGCCCCGACCAGCGCGCCAGCCAAGCCGGCCAGCGCCGCGCCGAGGGCGAAAATGATGGTATAGAGCTTGCCGATATCCACCCCGAGCGCGCTGATCATTTCGCGATCATTTTCGCCGGCGCGAATGCGGATGCCAAGCTTGGTATGGGTGATAAGCCCGTATAACCCCAAGGCGACCGCAAGGCCGACGCCGATAATTGTGAGCCGGTATAAAGGGTATTGAATGCCGCCGGGCAGGGTGATCGGGCCGGATAGATAGGGCGGGATATTCAAAAACAGCGGGAAGGAACCGTATATCCAGCGGGTGCCTTCGGAGAATATGAGAATGAGCGCAAAAGTAGCCAAAACCTGATCCAGATGATCCCGCGCATAAAGCCGCCGGATAACCAGCACTTCAACCAGCGCGCCCGCCGCAGCGGCAGCGGCAATGCTGGCCGCCAAGGCCAGTAAAAACGAGCCGGTATAGGCAGCCACAGCCGCAGCGGCAAAAGCCCCGACCATATAAAGCGAGCCATGGGCCAGATTGATCAGCCCCATGACGCCAAAAATCAGGGTCAGCCCTGCGGCGGTCAAAAAGAGCATCATGCCCGATTGCAACCCGTTCAGCACTTGCTCGGCCAGTAAAATTGCAGACATAAAACCGCTCCGGGTTCAGGGCGCGAAGGAAGCCCGCGCGCCCTGTTTTTCTATGGTAGGTTACAGGCTTCTACATAAGCGTTGGAGCGGTTTTCCATGGCAACACCGATCAGGCGGTTGGTGAAAATATCGCCTTCCTGCACCACTTCGCGCACATAGATATTCTGGATCGGGTGGTTATTGCTGGCAAACGCAAAATCACCGCGCACGCTGTCAAAATCGGCAGCTTTAAGGGCGGCTTGAAAGGCATCCATATCCGAAACCGGCGCTACATCCATGGCGCTCAGCAGCAGATTGGCGGTATCAAACCCTTGGCTGGCATATAGCGAAGGCAGGCGGCCATATTCGGCTTGAAAGCTCTCGACAAAGGCCGCATTGGCGGCATTTTCCAGATCTTTGTTCCATTGCGAGGTGTTGATTACCCCGAGCGCTGCTGCGCCTACGGCCTGCAAAATACCTTGGTCAAAGCTGAAGGCGGGGCCAACGACCGGCAGATCAATGCCGCTATCGGCATATTGCTTGAGGAAGGAAATCCCCATGCCGCCCGGCAGGAAGAAAAACACTGAATCGGCGCCGGAAGCCCGGATCTGGGCGATCTCGCTGGCGTAATCGGTCTGGCCAAGCTTGGTCAGCAATTCACCCGAAAGCTCGCCTTGGTAAAAGCGCTTGAAGCCGGTGAGCGCGTCGATGCCCGCGGGATAATTCGGGGCCATGATGAAGGTATTTTGATAGCCTGCATCGTTGGAATAAGCGCCTGCGGCCTCGTGCAGGTTGTCATTTTGCCATGCTACGTTGAAATAATTGGCATTACAGCCGCGCCCGGCCAGCGCCGAGGGGCCTGCATTTGGCGAGAGGTAAAACTTGCCTTGTGCCACCGCGCTTGGCACCACGGCCATCGCGAGGTTGGACCAGATAATGCCGGTCAGCACATCCACATTATCGGATTGGATCATGCGATCCGCAAGCTGAACCGCGATATCGGGCTTGCGCTGATCATCTTCGATCACCAGCTCCAGATTGGCGTTGCCCGCTTGCTTGACCGCAAGCAAAAACCCGTCGCGCACATCAATGCCAAGCCCCGCGCCGCCGCCGGAAAGCGTTGTGATCATGCCCACGCGCACAGGGCCGTTATCGCTTTGTGCCATGGCGGGCAGCGCAAAGGCGGCCATTGCCGGAACGATCGCCAGATATCGAAGTTTCATAATATTCTCCCACAGAATTAAAGTTATTTCGCGGTGGCAATTTCCTTGCCATTCTCGCGATCTTCCAAATTTAAGCTCGGGTATTCTGTATCATTATACCGGCGTGTCTATCGTTAATTCCGGTTTTTGCAGATTTTTCACGGGTTTTGCCGGGGTAGCTCTGCAATTGGTTGATTTTAGCTAAAGAACTGTGCCATTTCGGGGGCAGGAATGGCGGAGAGGGGCGTTATGGGTGAAAATGTATTTGTTTTGGTGGTTGGCCTTGGGCTGGCGGGCTGTGCTTCGCAGCCGGGGGCGCCGGTGGCTGATGCCAAAAACCGCGTGGTCGATATTGTAAACACCACCGCCGCCCCGTTGGAATTTTTCGCCATTAACGCCGAGCGCTCGCGGGCATTTCGGGCTCGCATGGCCGAGCAAACCGTGGCCGCCACCTATTATGCGACCGTGAATTTCGACGATCAGAGCGGGGCCTGCCTCTATAATCTATTTGTCTCGGCGGCCTCGGGCGCGACGGCAGAAACGGCGCGCTTTGATGTGTGTCGCGAGGTCGCGTGGGTGGTTACGCCCGATATGCTGCAATAGGGATTGCACTTTTTTGTGAGCCGAGCGGCGCTTTTGATATCTGGATAGGTGCCGTGGCCCATAATTGCAAAAAACACCTTTAGGTGGAATTCATGGCGATCCATATGAGATCAAAAAAAGGTTTATGCCGGTAGTTTTCGAGAGCGTGTTGCGCAGGCTCCAATCGGAAATTTTCCGCGAATTTCAGGGGTAAAAAATATTTAACCAGAAATAAAAACC